>CAJUDU010000004.1:0-19673 GCA_910584935.1 uncultured Butyricicoccus sp.
AACCCGCCGGTAATCGCAAATTTTATTCTGTCCTGAATTTGCACACACGTCCCTCCACCAATTGCTTTTTGATAGCATATCCAGGAGAGGGCAATTTCATACATCAGCAAAATCGCAAGAAAACAATAATAGACACATCAAATTAACAGGAAAGCCATTGTACCATACCATAAAACCTTGTATCATATAAATAGGAAAGACTGTTTTTTAACAGGTCTGATTGTGAAATATGTACAAATTGCCAAAGGAGGGCATAGGATGGGCATTCGTATTGGGATGATTGGCGCAGGGCAGATTGGGGAAGACCATGTCCGACGGGTTACAGAAAAAATTTCGGGTGCAGAGATTGCAGCCGTTGCGTCCAGGCGGCGTGAGCCAGCCGAAAAGGTAGCGGCAATCTGTGGCGCACGGGTGGAAAACAGCGTTGATGATTTACTGGCTGCAAAGGATATTGACGCGGTGATTATCGCATCCCCCAGCGAACGGCATGAAGAACAAGTCCTTGCCGCATTGCAAGCCGGCAAACAGGTCTTTTGCGAAAAGCCGCTTGCCGTCACAGCAGAGGGCTGCCGCCGGATTGTCGAAGCAGAAGCACGCATCGGGCGCAGGATGATACAAGTTGGGTTTATGCGCCGGTATGACCAGGGCTACCGCCAGCTGCGCAAAGCGATTGAAAGCAAAGAATTTGGCGTGCCGCTGATGGTACACTGCGCACACCGCAATATTGCCCCACATGGTACATTTACCACCGATATGTCAGTTACACAGACCGCAATCCATGAAATTGATGTGACACGCTGGCTGCTGGATGATGATTATGCAAGCGTACAAGTCATTTTCCCACGGCAAACATCCAATACTGATGGCACTGTGCTGCGTGACCCGCAAATGATGATTTTACAAACCAAAAGCGGGGTCTGCATTAACTTGGAGGTTTATGTCAACTGCCGCTTTGGTTATGATATCCAATGTGAAGTGGTTTGCGAAAATGGCGTGCTGCGTATGCCGGAACCCTCTAATTTGCTCATTCGTGCGGATGCAAAACGCTATACCGCGCTTGAAACTGATTGGGTGCTCCGCTTTGTAGAGGCTTATGACGTAGAGCTTCAGGAATGGGTGGAAGATATGCACGCGGGCATCCTGCGTGGACCGTCCGCATGGGATGGCTATGTTGCCGCAGTGACAGCAGACGCTTTGATGGCAGCTCAGCAATCTGGCGCGGTGCAGCCAGTTATTTTAGGCGATTGTCCAGCGATTTATTTGAAATAAATAAAAAAACAACGCGGTACAGCAAGGACAGTTTGCTATACCGCGTTTTGTGTGTAAAAAAATTTTTTTAGAGGATGAGCAGTTCTTTTGGGGATTCGGTCAAATTGCGGTGGCTGTCCTCGGTTAAGAAAACCATATCCTCAATCCGCACGCCAAATTTCCCCGGCAGGTAAATCCCTGGTTCGGCTGTGACAACCGCTCCCTCTGGCAAGGGCTTGTCCCAGCGTGGGGATACTGTGGGCTGTTCATGGATTTCAAGCCCAACACTGTGTCCAAAGCTGTGTCCAAAATATTCGCCATAGCCTGCGGCTTCGATGATATCCCGTGCGGCTTTGTCAGCTTCCAGCCCAGTAACACCTGGGCGTAATGCGGCAATGCCCGCTTTTTGCGCCTGCAGTACAGTGTGATAAACCGCAGCCATTTCATCGGTTGCATAGCCTACGGCAACGGTACGGGTCATATCAGAGCAGTAACCGTTCACAATGCACCCAAAATCCATCGTGATAAAGTCCCCTTCGGCAATTTCCTTTTCGCAGGGGACGCCATGTGGTTTGGAGGAATTTGCTCCGGATACGACAACCGGGTCAAACGACATATTTTCTGCCCCATAAACCAGCATCAGATAGGTCAGGCGGGCGGCAAGTTGTTTTTCGGTTATCCCAGGGCGGATATCATCCAAAACATCCAGAAAGGCGCGTTCCGCGATACGCTGGGCAGTAATGATATGTTCCAGTTCATCCGGGCGCTTGACAGCGCGCAAATGGCTGATGGCATCGCCGAGTGGGACAATATCGGCATCCAATTTTTCCTGCCATTCACAATATGCGCGATAGGTCAGCGCATCATCTTCCAGCGCAATGGTTTTCACCTGGTCTTCGTGGATTAAGTCGTTGATAAGCGACATATAAGATGTGCCGCTTTGCTGCAAACGCACTTCAAAATGCTGCACAGTATTTTTTGCCGCCTCGATATAGCGGAAATCTGTAAAAAATATGGCATGATTTTGGGAAAGGTACACCGCGCCAGCACTGGAATGGAAACCGGTTGCATACCGGCGGTTGGTTTCACTGGTCAGCAGCAGGGCTTGCGCACCAGCTGACTGTATTGCGTTTAATAGGTTTTGTATCATCCCAAAATCCCCTTTAATGCGTCGACGGCAAGCAGGTAGCTATTTTTCCCAAACCCAGCAATAACGCCAGCACACACCGCGGAAATGGTTGAATAGTGGCGGAATTCCTCGCGGGCATGGACGTTAGACATATGCACTTCAATGCATGGCAGCCGGGTTGATGTAATCGCATCCCGGATGGCATAGCTATAATGGGTATAAGCGCCAGCATTGATAATGATACCATCACAGTCATCAATCGCCTGCTGAATGCGGTCAATCAAAGCGCCTTCAGAATTGGACTGGAAAGCAACACATTGCCAGCCATATTGTTCGCATTTGCGGATTACTTCATCATTGATTGCATCAAGGGTATCTCGCCCATAAATACCAGGTTCCCGGCTGCCGGTCAGGTTCAGGTTAGGGCCATGGATTAATGAAATTTTTTTCATGTGAAAGATTCTCCTAAAATGATAAGCTTAATCAAATTATAGCATAGGGCAGGCAACAAATACAAGGCAACTTTCGGCACAGGGGCGCGGCAGCAATCCATTGTGGACAGTATTTTTAAGTAAAAAATACGTGGAGATGGGGGACAAAGGGCAATTCTACGCAAAAATCAGATATTTTGTATGTTCCATCAGTGGTAAAGAATGCAGTTTCGGCATAATTGCTACGGGGAACAGGTTGACATACTGTCACAGGATTTGTTAGAATAACTTTATAGGCATACCTTTTGCCTGAAAAATGAGTTATGGATGCCTGCATGATAAGCTAGGGCAGTTTTGGACGCCCAAATACACTGGACAAAGATGCAGGACACAGGGGGAGAACCTATATGTATCATTGCCATATTCATTTCTATTTGATAGGACACCAACATAAAATATTTGAAAAGATAAAGCAAATGCCGCCGCTGGCGCATTTTACGCATACTTTTTTAGAAAGCAGCACACCGCAAAAGCAATACATACAAAAAGCAGATGTTATTTTTGCAGAGATACAGGAGCAGGGCACTGAGTTGCGCCAGATTTTGGCGGATAAAAAACCAGAAGCCGAACTGATTGTGCTTGCCGAACAGGAACAATTATCTGCTTTGACTGAAAGCCTGCCGGAAATAAAGGATATTTGGGTTTTGCCATTGTCTGAGGCGCAAACTGGTTTCCGTTTTTTGCGGTGGCAGCAAACCTGCAAAATGTCAAAGGATTATCAGGAAACAGGGCAGTTTTTGGAAGCTGCAATCAACAGTGTGCCAAACCTTGTGTGGTATAAAGATAAAAATGGCATCCATGAAAAAGTAAACGACAGCTTTTGCAAAACCGTGAACAAAACCAAGGAGCAAGTGCAGGGACAAGGACACGCCTATATTTGGGATGTGGAACATGATGATCCGGCCTGCATCGAATCTGAACGCATTGTGATGACGACAAAACAAACCTGTGTGTCAGAAGAAGTTGTTCAAATTGGTGATGGTACGTCGCGTTTGCTGACAACATACAAATCGCCGCTGTATGATTTGGATGGCAGTGTGATGGGCACTGTAGGCGTTGCAATTGATGTGACGCAGGAGCGCGCCTATGAACAGGAAATCATTGCAAAGAACCAAACCATGGAAATGATTTTCACGACCATGGACTGTGGGGTAATTTGCCATACTGTAGACGGCGAGCGTATTTTAAGCATTAATCGTGCGGCACTCAATATTTTGGGGTATGAATCCCAAGAAGAAATGGTGCAAAAAGGTTTTGATATGGTCGCGGATTCGGTAGCAGAAGAGGATAAACCAAAGCTGCGCGAACAAATCCGTTCGCTGCAAAAAGTGGGTGACAGTGTTGGCGTCGAATACCGTGTGCAGCATGCAGGTGGAAAAGTCCTCCATGTAATGGGCAATGTCAAGCTGGTGGAGGAAAATGGGCAGTTATTTTATCAGCGTTTTTTGCTGGATATCACTGCGCAGA
The DNA here is from genome assembly GCA_910584935.1 of uncultured Butyricicoccus sp. Classification (GTDB taxonomy): domain Bacteria; phylum Bacillota; class Clostridia; order Oscillospirales; family Butyricicoccaceae; genus Butyricicoccus_B. Next base: position 4,336 of record CAJUDU010000004.1, read on the forward strand.
AACTCCGTGAAAAACAGGAAAAAGAAAAAAATGAACAGCGTCAGCAAGAACTGGTACAGGCGCTGGGTATTGATTATAATATGGTCTGCGTTGTCGACCTGGACACCGGGTTGGGTACGCTTTTGCGGATGGATGAGGTTGGCAGCCGGACATTTGCCCATGTTTTTTCACAGCACCAGCTTTTTCAGCAAGGTATGGAAGCATACATAGAACAGTTTGTCCATGAAGATGACCGCGAAATGCTGCGCCAAGCAGCGTCACAGCAAAATTTACGCCAAGAATTAAAAGGAAAAAAGATTTATTATGCCAATTACCGCACCTATATCCATGGTGTGACGGAATATTTCCAAATGAAAGCGGTACGCGCCGGGGAGCTGGATGGTCAGCGCGGTATCGTGTTAGGGTTCCGCAGCGTGGATGAGGAAACCCGTCGGGAGATGGAAAAGAAAAATTTGCTGGAAGATGCCCTCATGCAGGCAAACCGGGCAAGCAAAGCGAAAAGCGTATTCCTTTCCAATATGTCGCATGATATCCGCACGCCGATGAATGCGATTGTCGGGTTTACAGCCCTTGCCATCACGCATATCGACCGAAAAGAACAAGTCGAAGCCTATCTCCAGAAAATCATGACATCGGGCAACCATTTGCTTAGCCTTATCAATGATATTTTGGATATGAGCCGCATTGAAAGCGGCAAAATGCACTTGGATGAAAAACTATGCAGCCTGCCCGATATTTTGCATGGCTTGCGCAATATTGTGCAGGCGGATATCCGTGCAAAGCAAATGGATTTGTATATTGACGCGGTAGATGTGACAGATGAGGAAATCTATTGCGACCGGCTGCGGCTGAATCAGGTGCTGTTAAACCTGCTGAGCAATTCCATTAAATATACCGGGGCTGGCGGCATTGTCAGTCTGCGCATTTTAGAAAAGGCGGGCGCGCCCGCTGGTTATGGCACTTATGAATTCCGCATCAAAGACAACGGTATTGGCATGAGTCAGGAATTTGTATCCCATATTTTTGAACCGTTTGAACGGGAACGCAATTCTACCATCAGCGGCATCCAAGGCACAGGGCTTGGTATGGCGATTACCAAAAATATTGTCGATATGATGAATGGTACCATTGAGGTCCACAGTGAACAAGGTGTCGGCACGGAATTTATCGTATCGTTTACCTTCCGGCTGAACGCTGGCGCGCGGGTGCCGCAAATTATACCAGAGCTGAAAAACTGCCGTGCATTGGTCGTTGATGATGATTTCAATTCCTGTGACAGCGTATCCTATATGCTCCAACAGCTTGGTATGCGTGCCGAATGGACGCTTTCCGGCAAAGAAGCTGTTCTGCGCACCCAGCAAGCAGTGATGCGCAATGATAATTATTGCGTGTATATTGTCGATTGGCTGCTGCCCGATATGAATGGGGTGGAAGTCGTCCGCCGGATTAAAAAGGAAATCGGGGAAGATGTGCCAATTATTGTACTGACCGCATATGACTGGTCTGATATTGAGGAAGAGGCAAAAGAAGCCGGCGTCACCGCGTTTTGCAGCAAGCCGCTATTTTTATCAGACCTGCGGAGTTGTCTGCATTCTATTGTGGGCACAGAAGAACCAAAAGACAACGATGAAGATAAACATGGCGAGAAGGTGCATACAGGGCATATCCTGCTGGCGGAAGATAATGAACTGAACCAGGAAATTGCCGTTGCAATTTTGGATGAAGCTGGGTTCTCGACCGATATTGCTGAAAATGGGCAGGTTGCCGTCGATATGCTGAAACATTCTGCGCCGGGTTATTATCAAGTCATTCTGATGGATGTGCAGATGCCTGTGATGGATGGGTATGAGGCAACAAAAGAAATCCGCAGGCTGAAAAACCGGAAATTATCAAGAGTCCCTATTTTAGCTATGACAGCAAATGCGTTTGAGGAAGACCGTCAGGCAGCATTGCAATGCGGCATGAATGGGCATATTGCCAAGCCGATTAATATTGAAAAACTCATTGAAACGCTGGATAAGTTGCTGGCTTGACGGGCGTTTTATGCATAAAAATGGGAGGGGCAAGCCCCTCCCTCACAAATAAAAGAAAAGCGGCGGCTCATATTTTGAGCCGCCGTTCCCTTCAGAGATAAAGGATTGGTAAAAAAGAAAAGAGAAAAAGGGGAAATTGATTAGAAAATGAAAAAGAAAGGAAAAAAGAGGGGGAGAAGCACGGAAGTGGTTTGCTGGGGGACAGCAGATACGCCCTCCCGCGCTTCCAATAGGGGGAAATAGGGGGTAAAAGAGAAATAAAGTATTTTGGTGAAATACCACTTCGTCTTTACAAGTAGAGTATAACACAGGCTTGCTTTCCAATTATGAACACACTATGAATGGTCTGTGAAACAATTTTGAAATCACTTTTTCATACATTAACTGCCTGTCGTATGCTTGAGTTTTTTCTGCGTTTGTGGTACTCTAACCATAGCCCCATAAACCATATGAAATAAAGAGGTTCTTTTTTATGATGCGAAAACATTTTTTCTTTCGGACTTTGTTTTGTTCAGCGCTGCTGGCGGCAGCGCTGACAGTGCCAGCACTGGCGGCAGATATCACGGTGAAAATTGATGACCAGCCGGTCAGCTTTACAGATGCGCGCCCAGTTGTCCGCAATAACCGTACCTATGTGCCGTTCCGTGCGATTTTTGAACAGATGGGTGCGGCGGTTGATTGGGATAACCAATCACAAACCGTCATTGCAAACCGTGACGGGCGTGAAGTCCGTTTACAGCTTGGCAAAACCGATGTGCGCATTACCGAAGATGGCAGCACTGATATTTTGGCGACCGATGCCGCGCCGTTTGCGGAAAATAACCGCACCTATGTCCCAATCCGTTTTGCGTCCCAGGCGCTTGGCGCCTGTGTGGACTGGGTGCAGGACAGCCAAACGGTTTTGATTGTCGATGTCCAAAAGCTGCTGGGCAGCCAAACAGAAACCTATGCAAATATGGATGCATACCTTGCGTTTGCCCGTGCATTGGGCAACCAGGCGGTCAGCGGTACAGCAACGGTTAACCTGGATTATAACACCGCGATGGGCATACTGCCTGTACATATGACCGGTACTATTTCCGGGTCAAAAAACGCGGCTGCCAGCCAGGTGTCAGGCGCGCTTACCATGGATACGGCAGCGCTGCAAAGCGCAATCCAGAAAAATGAAGGCGAAGGCAAAATCAATGCCGAAATACAAACGCTGCTGCAACATCTTGGCAGCACCAGCTATCAGGCGATTGTCAGCCGGCAGGATGGGAAACTATATCTTTCCGGCGTGCTGGCGGAAGAACTTGGCGGGAGCAGCGGCGGTTGGCTGTCCGTGCCAATCAGCGATTTGGCTGGCGCAGAAATGGGGCACATCTTATCTGCGACGGCGCAGCAGAAATTTTCGGATTATATCGCGGTGATGGCGCAGCAAGCCAGCCTGAAAGATACGCCAGATGCAGCTGTTGCCGCTGTGCGCAGCTATATCAGCACATTGCAGCAGACCTATGGCGATAGTGCCTGGACAGGCACCGGCGCGGAAAAAACCTTAAACACACTCGCGTTATCCATCCGCCTGCAATATGGCGCGGCAAATACGGTGGAAAGCGTCCGGCTGAATAGCCGGGATATGGCATCGTCTGTGACGCAGACCATGGATGGCTGCGAGGTCACGTTATCACAGCACACGCCGAAAGGTTCTACCCTTTCGGTGGCATTATCGCTGACAGCCACAACAAACGGCTCAGCGCCGTCCATACGCCCTTCTGGGGATATCACACCGATAATATTGCCTTGACAAGCAAAAGCCCGTACTGGTGCAAGTACGGGCTTTTATTCATGTCTGCGGATTGTTATGCTTTTTGATGTACTGGGAAAGGACTTGGAATATGGCGGTTTCGCTAACTGGTTTGGCAGCATGAGCGTCCATCCCAGCCGCAATACATTGCCGCCTGTCTTCCTCATATGCGTTGGCAGTCATTGCGATAATCGGGATGCTGGCAGCATCTTCCCGCTCCAGTGCTCGGATTGCGCGTGTTGCAGCAAGACCATCCATCACTGGCATCATCACATCCATTAAAATGCCGTCAAAGCTGCCTGGCGGGCTGGCAGTGAATGCGGCAACAGCTTGCTCTCCATTGGTAACGGCAGTCACTTCAATTCCTGCGCTTTCCAGCAAATACAAAGCAATTTCCATATTCAGCTCATTATCTTCCGCCAAAAGCAGTCGCGTGCCGGAAAGGTTGGCAATATGGGCATCTTCCTGTTCATCTTCTGGGGCATTGGGGTTGATCGCCATAGGCAGTTCCAAAATAAACCGTGTGCCATGCTGAAGCTCACTTTCCACCTGGATTGTGCCGCCCATCAGGTCAACAAATTGTTTGGTAATTGCCAAACCAAGCCCTGTACCTTTATAATTGCTGCGGGTACCGTTATCTTCCTGCGCAAACGGCTCAAAAATCCGGGGCAGAAAGGAGGGATTCATGCCAATGCCAGTATCTTCAATTTCCAAATGGAGCACAGTTTGTGCCTGCTGTGCAGAATGCTGACTGGCGCGGAACCAGATTTTCCCGCCATCCGGCGTGAATTTTACGGCGTTGCCCAAAATGTTAATCAGCACTTGCCGTAAATGCAGCTCATCACCTAAAATATGTGGGTGCGCAAATGCCGCAAATTCTAAAACCAGCGCAATATCCCGCCCTTGTAACTGCCCGCTGACAATTGAAGCACAGTTTTCAAGGGTTTGGCGGATATCCATGGGTTCATGGCTGATACGGGTCTTGCCGCTTTCAATACGGGACATATCCAGCACATCGTTGACAAGGCTTAATAAATGCCCGGAGGAACCTTCTATTTTTTTCAGACAGTCGGTGATTTTGCGCCTGTCATCCAGATTTTTCAGAGCGATATCCGTCATACCCATAATGCCATTGATGGGTGTGCGAATATCATGTGACATATGCGAAAGAAAATTGCTTTTGGCAGCATTCGCGGCATTCGCCGCGTCTGCTGCTTCTTGCAGCAATAGATTTGTTTTTTGATGCTGCGCAATCAGCAGCCGGTCACCACGCCGTTTCAGCCCGATAAAGGTCAACAGACCAATCAGCAGTACCGCGGCAATGGCAATCACACTGACATAAACAACCGCTGTATTCATGAACCGTGCGCTTTGCGCGCCAAGTACCTCGGTCGGTACAAAATTCAGCAAAGCCCAATCGGTTTCGGCAATGGGATGGGCAGCAACAAAATAATCTTTTGTGCCATACTGGAACTCATAGCCTGCGCTGTGTAGGGTCATAAGCGCCTGCCGCAAATCATCCAGTGTTCCACCGCGGATAAATTGATAGTGTTCCATCGCGGACAGCAGGTTATCCTCATCAATAAATCCGCCAGGGCATCGATGGTGATATAGCTGGTCGCCTTGTTGTGTCACCAGGTAAATATGGCTGTGTCCATGGAAAATATCCAAATCAAAACTTGTTTGCAAAAATGCCATATCCACAGCAACAGCAATATGGGTTATGCTGCTGCCTGGAATATTGAGTTTTTTCAGGAAAAGCATATAGGTTGCGCCATCCATCCGGTAATCCAAAGGAGAAATCAGCGTCTGGGTCTGCGCCGTGCTGGAAAGCAGGGCAGCATCATGCCAATCACCTGACGAACCATCAGAAGCATAAAACCGGGAATTGCAGTCAAACGCAAAAATAGAGCCTTCCTCCAAGTCAAGGGACAATTGGATTTGCTGCAAAGTTTCCGTGATATTTTCTGTATTTTGCGGTGCGGCATCATCCATCAGGTTGCCTGCTACATTGGCGATGGTGCGGTAATGGCGGATTTCGGTTGCAATGACCTGGGTAATTTTATCTGAAATTTCAATGAAATGCTCATTGCGTTCACTGAAAAGAGTATCATCTAAATAATGATAAAATATCAGCGTACCAGTGGATGCAACAAAGGCAAGCAGCGTCATTAAAACAAGTGGCAGTATGGTGCGTAACTTACGATGCCTAGACAAAGATTCCTGCTCATTTGCTACGTTTGCCATGCCTGCATACCTCCTCTTGGCGGCATCTTGATAAATGCCGGTTGTGCAATGGCAAAGATCTTTTTTCACGAATATAATTTTACAGGAAAAAGCGCGGGAAGTCAAGACAGGGGATTTTACAGATTCGTAATCGTCCGCAGATTGTATTTTCCTCATAATTATGGTATCATAAAAGGGGAAGGGCTTTCCATATGGGCTGAAAAATTCCCATAGAGAGAAATCCTTATTCAGTTTATAGATAAATGGGGATGATTTATGATGACAACAAACAATAATCAATATCGGGCGATTCGATTGCTGCGGCACACGCGGTATCCAACTTATCAGCTCCATGCAGCCATGTTCAGCAAAAAAACATCGCTGGAAGATGGGCTGAAAATTGCGGTTTTAACCGTGATGGAATGGCTGCGCCATCGGATTACATCAGATATCCCAGCGGGTTTACAGCTGCCGCCGCCGAGCGGGTTTCAGGATGTGCCGGCCACAGCATTTGTATCCCAGCACTATAATTGCGGCTATGTGCTGGATATTGTATCTATGCTGGAGCAGGGCATTTGGAGTATGCAGATTGTGGAACCGGATTTGGGTTCTGATCCAGGCAATCCAGATCAGGAACGTGAACCTGTTGCGGGGCGTGTAATTGAAACAAACATCGGGTTTGCCGTGGCAAATGGACAGTTGGAATGCGGTTTTCAAACCGTGATATCTGACCCGGTTGGGCTGGTGCAGCCCTGTGATGTGTACAGGCTGGCAATTATTCGGGAGCTGGCGGCAAACCCGGCATTCGGCTTGAAACAGGTGGTGCCGTTGATAGACACCTGCCAACAAGTTGCAACGGCAGGGCAGTTCAAAAACTGGCTGGCGCTGCATCAGGACAGCCATAACACATTGCCGTCTGTGTTTTTCACCCAACTTTATCAAACGGCGGAACTGCCGCCAATGCCTGCGCCGGAGGATTTTAGAAATTTCCAAACGACATCCACCAAAATGCAGGATTTAATCGCTCAGGCAAAACCAGCGCTGCCTGAGCCAAATGACCCAGATTATGCTATGGATGCGTTGGCACACAGCGGGTTAGGGTTTTTTCGTACTTATCTGCTGGCGGACAGCCTGCGCACCCGTATGGAAAAACAAATGAAATGTCAAATTGCTTCTGGGGATATTCTGTTTATTGAACCGCGCAGCCTTGGCGGAGAGATGACAAAATTCCCGTATAAACCAGCGGTAGCAAGGCGGCTGGAAACCATGGGACAGCTTAAGCTGCTTGGAAAGAATTATCCGCGAGAAAAGGAAATACCATTTGGCGCGGTGAAATTCATTTCAGAAGCCCATGCCTGTCAGCATTTGCAGGCGGAAGAAGCTGCCCAACAGAATGCAGTGGTTTCAGAGGAATACCATGCCCATATTGCAGGGCTGGAAGCTGGCTGGAAAGCGCAAATCGCGGAAAAAGAAGGGCAGATTTTTTCACTGAATGCACAGCTTTGCCGGCAGAAGCAATATCAGGAGCGGCTGGAACGGGAAAAAGAACAGCTGTACAAAAAGCTGGAAGATACACAGGCAGCGCTGAAAGAGGCACAACATACGGAAGATATCCATAAACGGTATTTGCAATATAAAGTGGACAGACCAAAAAAACATCAGGAAATCCCATCTTGGGTGGCGCGTTATTTTGAGGGAAGGATTCTGATGCACAGCCGTGCGGTAAGCCTGCTGAATGCAAAAGATTGCCGGGAAATTGACTTGGATTTAATTTGTGACGCGCTGGATTTTTTGGCAACAGATTATTGGGAATATTGGTTTGAACAGCTTCCATGGGATCAGGTTTTACACCGGTGTTCTCAAAAATATGGACGTCCATTTGATGTGGCACAGATCAATAGCCGCACCATAGAATCCACTCCGCGGGAATATAAAATTAAATATTACATGAATGAGCGGGGCAAACGTTATGAAAGCGCGCTTGACCGCCATTTGCGGGTAGGCAATGACCCGGAAAATTTGCTGCGCATTTATTTTTTAATTGACGAACCCAAACGACTGTTTGTCATTGGTTCTTTGCCGCGGCACTTGCGGGCATTGCAGGTGCGGTAAAAGATTTTGGTTCCAATTTTTCTATGTTTTGCTGGACATAAGCGGTTTTTTGCGACATACTTAATATTAGAAGGTAGAGTCACGTTGCTAGGGTAGCCCACGGAGTAATCCGGTTTGATCCTGGTTGAGAACATCGTGGCTTTGCCTTTTTGTAATATGATTATTTTCCGTGGATTGCCCCTTGCTGTATTTGACAAACTGTGATATGATAATATCGGTAATATTGGGGGAATATTTCCCCCAGAGTGTGAAAAAAACAGAAAAGAGGGACATCTTTATGAACAAAAAACAATTACTTAGCACAATTTTATCTGTACCGCTTGCCGTATCCATGTCTGCTCCGGCATTTGCTGCTTCCCGTCTGTGGGAAGACCCTTATGCCACAACAATCCGGCAGAAAACAACCCATGCGGGAAGCATTACCCAGCTTGTTGACCTGGATGTGGATGGTACGCCAGAACTGCTCATTGGCAGTATCCCAGGCAGCGGCAGGTTTTCAACCCTGATGTATGCGTATACTTTCAAGGATGGCGCATTGCAGCAGCTTCGTGCCCCCGAGGATTTAATGATTAGCACAGGCACTGGGTTAAACGGTGTGAAGGAAGATTATGCCCTTTACCGCAACAACGCAACAGGTGCATACCGTGTGGAAGGTGGATTCACTGTCCGTGCAGGGGTAGGCAATTATGATACATTGGTTGCGAATTATGCCTTAAACAATGGGACAATCACCAATAATGTGACGTTCCGCACCAGTGTGGTCAATAAAGCGGATACTTATTATGTTGGCAATACCCTTGTAACACCAGTGCAGTACAGCAATGCGTTGGAAGCCAGAAACAACGGCTGGACACGAGTGGCAACCTTTAAGTCTGCAACATTTGCAACTTCTGGTGTTGGCAAGCCGACATCCATCCAAATTGACAACCTGATTTCCGGTTATGTCAGCGGCCCAGCGCTTGCGCAGGCAAGCGCCAGCAAGCTGCAAGTGGATGGCAAACAGGTACCGGTTACCGCATATACCATCGGCGGCAACAACTATTTTAAACTGCGCGATGTGGCAAGTATGCTGAATGGTACAGACGCCCAGTTCCAAGTCGGCTGGGATTCCAAACTGAACCAAATTACCCTGACAACCAAAACCGCATATACTGCGGCAGGCGGTGAACTTGCGCCAAGTGATGGGCTGTCACGTTTTGGCGAACTGGCAACTTCTCCGATTTATATCAATGGTAAAACTGTTCCGGCAAATCTTACCGCATACAGCATTGATGGCAATAACTATTTCAAGCTGCGCGATTTGGGCGAAGCATTGGAATTTGATGTCGGCTGGGATGCTGCAACCAGCACCATCACCATTACAACCGAATCCAAATAAACAAGAAAAATGCCGCAGGTGCAAAAAACCTGCGGCATTTATTTTTAGCCTTTATAAACGGGCATGGCGGTTGCCAGCTATGATGACAGCGACAATTGTCACAATGAAAATAAGGGAAAATGGCAGCATATACCATTCATCTATAATGCCTAGGCTCACAAGATATGCCAGATAAGCTGTGATGCAAAGCAGGATGCAACAGGTTAGGGATAACCATCCGGCGGCACGGCATATTTTCTTTTCATCATATTTTTGCCGCTCTGCTTTTGGCAATGTGTTATAGCCAGAAATTAGCCATTTTCCTTTTCCATAGAACAAGAAAATGCTTAGTATGAAAAACAGCAAAGCAAGGGTCAAAAGAATGATTTCCCCAAACATAGAAAGCACCTTCCTTGCAATATTTTGCGCTTGCCGCGGGGCTGTTAGAATAGTATTTTTATGTATTAAACTGCGGCATTGATTTTGCGTGCCACAACAACAAACCGTCCATTTTTGGTATGGTAACTGCAAGTGGATAAGGTTAAAATGCTGTCGCCATACTGCACATCAAGCCCAGTGTCATAAAGGGATTCCGCTTTCACATGGCGAATATATTCATCAAACACCTGTGGGTCAGATAAATCAGCATATTGATAATATTTGAATACACCAGTATCCGTATTATTATAAACTTTGCTGTAAAATGCGCCAAGCACTTCATAATCCCGGATTTCTGTCAGGGTATCATAACAGATAACCGGATGCTGTTTGGCATAGCTTGCTTTGGCATAAGATGGAAGTGAACCAAACATAGAACCATTGCGCATATGATGCCCATAAATAATGGCATGGTTGCCATCTGGCGAACTGCCTGGCCCGACAAATAAACTGCCGCTGCCAGCATATTTCTTATTAAACCCACGGCGCAGGTAATATTCTGGGTCATTTGGGGTATACATCACAGGGTAATCCACATTAGTGCCTTCAATGCGCAGCCAGCCGGAAAAATCATTATTTTTCTGCCATAAGGATTGATATTTTTCCAGCAGACGGGTATTGACAGGTTCTTCCGGCACAGGTTCTGCCGGGGTTTGTTCTGCCGGTGCGGTAGTGGTATCTGTATCAAATGTTGTCGCAGTCCGCTGCACAGGTTTGGGGTGGACACGTTCCACCTCATGGATTGTTTCCGCAATATCTTTATTGGCATTTTCCTCCTGTGTGGAGCGTACCACATCCCGTATCAGCATAAATCCAGATACGATAAAAAGGGCACAACAGCCGATTAACGCATATTTGCGGGCTTTTTCAGGAAGTTTCACAAAATTGACCTCCGCATCATCAGTATTGGTTTTATAGATAAGGGCAAACGCACGCTGGGTCACAGCGTGCGTGAAATCAGGTTATCCATTAGTTATCCCGCATCAAAGTGACCATAACGGCTTTTTGTGCATGGAGACGGTTTTCCGCTTCTTCAAAGATTTCAGCGGCGTGTTCTTCAAATACTTTTTCCGTGATTTCCTGACCGCGGTAAGCGGGCAGGCAATGTTGTACCATGGCGCCAGGTTTTGCTGCCGCCATCAGCGCATCATTCACTTGATACCCCTGGAATGCTTTGAAACGGGCTTCTTTTTCGGCTTCCTGTCCCATGGATGCCCAAGTGTCGGTAATGACAATATCCGCGTTTTCTGCGGCTTGCATGGGGTCATTGCAAAGGAAGAAATCCGGGTTTGGCTGTGCAAATGCTAAAACCTGTGGGTCTGGACAGTAATCCTCTGGTGTGGCAACTGAAACCTTCATGCCAGTTTTTAACCCGCCAACAATCAGGGAATTTGCCATATTATTGCCATCGCCGATATAACAGAGTTTTAACCCTTCCAGCACAGCATATTTTTCACGGATGGTCATTAAATCGGCAAGTACCTGGCATGGGTGACAAAAATCAGTTAAGCCATTGATGACTGGGACAGAACCATATTCCGCAAGACTTTCCACTTCTTTTTGTTCAAAGGTACGAATCATAATGCCGTCCAGATAGCGGGATAATACCCGTGCGGTATCCTGTACAGGTTCGCCGCGTCCAATCTGCAAATCCCGGGAAGATAAGAACAGCGCCTGTCCGCCAAGCTGATACATTCCGGTTTCAAACGAAACACGGGTACGGGTTGATGATTTTTGGAAAATCAGTCCGATGGATTTACCTTCCAAATGGCGGTGGGGGATATGGTTTTTCTTTTCATATTTCAGTTGGTCAGCCAAATCAAGCAGGCTGATGATTTCATCTGTGCTGCAATCAAGCAGCTTTAATAAATGTTTCATGGGTGCCCCCTTTGTTTTATAAAACTTTCCGGAAAATAGCTAAGGCTTCATCCAGTTCTTCATAAGTGATGGTCAGCGGCGGCAGCAGGCGGATTGCTTGTGTACCGGCAGTCAATACCAAAAGCCCATTTTCCATGCACTGGGAAATCAGCGCGGCACGCGCATCCGCGTCAACAATAATGCCAAGCATTAAGCCGCTGCCGCGCACGCCCTGCACTTTGTCTGAACCGATTGCTAAAATACCATTTTTCAGGTATTCCCCTTTTTTCACGACTTCGGAAAGGAAATCTGGCTGGTTGACAATATCCAGTACAGCATTTGCGGCGGCGCAGACGGTTGGTGTGCCGCCGAATGTGGTGGCATGGGTGCCGGGACCAAGGACATCACAACAGGTCTTTGCAGCCATCACAGCGCCGATTGGCAAGCCGCCGCCTAAGCCTTTTGCCATGGTCACAACATCCGGATGGATGCCATATTGCTGGAAGCAGAACAGCGAACCAGTACGTCCAATGCCGGTTTGCACTTCATCAATCATCAGCAGCAAATCGCGTTCACGGCAGAAGGCTTCCACTTGCTGTACAAATTCTTTTTCCAGCGGCAGGACGCCGCCTTCACCTTGAATCAGCTCCAGCAAAACCGCGCAAGTGGTATCATCCGCTTTGGCTTTCAGGTCGGCAAGGTTGCCCGCTTCGGCATAATCAAACCCTTCGGTAAATGGGAAGAAATAATTATGGAACCGGCTTTGCCCAGTGGCATGAAGGGTAGTGATGGTACGCCCATGGAAAGAATTAAGCAGGGTAATGATTTTGCTGCGTCCTTCGCCATATTTGTCAAAGGAATATTTCCGGGCGAGTTTAATTGCGCCTTCATTGGATTCCGCGCCAGAGTTGGAGAAAAAGACTTTACCCATTCCTGTGGACTGCACCAGTGTTTTTGCCACTTGTACCATTGGCGCCGTGGTGAAAAGGTTGGAAATGTGCATGAGTTTATGCGCTTGTTCTGTGATTGCGGCAACCACTTTTTCATTGTTATAGCCAACACAGTTAACGCCAATGCCAGAAGTTAAATCAATATATGTTTTGCCATCAACATCCCAAAGGCGGCTGCCTTGACCGTGGTCAAAGGCAATATTAAACCGCCCATAGGTATTCATGACATATTGGGATTCATCTTGTTTGAGTTGTTGATATGTCATAGAAACTCACTTCTTTATTATATTTTAATATTAAGAGAACATGGTGCCGATGCCCACGCGGGACAGCAGCTCAATCAGGATAGAATGGGCAACCCTGCCATCCTGGATGGTTGCGCGTTCCACGCCTTTGCGGACAGCTTCCACACAGCAATCGACTTTGGGAATCATGCCGCCGGAAATAATGCCTTCTTTGATAAGAGCAGGCACTTCAGATACTTTCAGCCGGTGTACAAGACTTTCTTCATCCTGTGGGTCACGCAACAGCCCACGCACATCGGTAAGGAGGATTAGTTTTTTTGCGCCAAGGGCGACGGCAAGCTTACTAGCTGCCGTATCGGCGTTGATATTGTAGTTGGTTTCATCATCAATGCCTTGGGCAACTGTGGAAACAACTGGGATATACCCTTTTTCCAGCACATCAAACACCGGGCGGGGATTGACTTCTACAATTTCCCCAACATAGCCATAATCGGTACCTTGCTTATTGGTCAGGCGTTTTGCCTGGAACAAACCGCCATCCATACCGCCAAGTCCAATGCCAGTACCGCCAGCTTTTTGCAGCAGTGTGACAAGGTCTTTGTTGACTTTACCGCATAGAATCATTTGAACAATATCCATGGTTTCGCGGTCGGTATAGCGCAACCCATCGACAAAACGGGATTGTTTGCCGATTTTTTTCAGCATTTCAGAAATTTCAGGGCCGCCGCCATGCACAACGACAACTTTTACCCCAACCAGGCTTAAAAGCACAATATCATGGATTACCGCATCTTTAAGCTGTTCATTAATCATGGCATTGCCGCCATATTTGACCACAACAGTTTTGCCATAATACTCCTGGATATAAGGCAGGGCTTCGACTAAGATATTCGCTTTTGTTTCTGCATCAAAATTCATAAAATTAACCCTTTGCTTTTCATAAAAAATCAGGTGCGGTAATCGCCATTGATTTTGACATAATCATAGGTGAGGTCACAGCCCCAGCAGGTTGCGGACTGACTGCCTTCATACAAATCGACTTCAATGGTAATTTCGCTTTCGAGCAAAATCTGTTTAGCAAGTTCCTCATCAAATTCCAGACCATGCCCATGGTCACAAACAATGATATGCCCGGCATCCGACCGGAATCCAACGGTGACATATTCCGGGCGGAAAGGCGCTTTAGAATAGCCCATCGCGCATAAGACACGACCCCAGTTAGCATCTGCGCCAAACATAGCAGCTTTGACAAGGCTGGAAGCACAAACTGCTTTGGCAAGACGTTCGGCAGCTTCTTCACTGCGTGCGCCATTGACGGTGCAGGCAATAAGTTTGGTTGCGCCTTCACCATCGGCAGCAATTTGCCGCGCTAAACGGACATTGACTTCATGCAGCGCACGATAAAAGGCTTCATAGTCCTCATTTTGCCATTCAATGAGTTCATTGCGCGCCATACCGTTTGCCAAAACAACACACATATCATTGGTAGAGGTATCGCCATCAACGGTAACACGGTTATAGCTGCGGCGGACGCTTTCGCTCAGTGCATCTTGCAGCATTTCATGGGTAATGGCACAGTCGGTTGTAATAAAAGAAAGCATCGTGCCCATATTGGGATGAATCATACCGCTGCCTTTGCAGATACCGCCGATATGGCAGGTTTTGCCGCCGGCAACAAATTCGATTGCGGCAGATTTGGGTTTGGTATCGGTTGTCATAATGGCACGGTTTGCGGCTTCCGAGCCATCCGGTGATAATTTCAGCTTATGGATATTCTGTTCAATGGTTTCGACCGGCAGCCGCTGACCAATAACGCCAGTAGAAGCGACAATCACGCTGCCAGCGTCAATACCAAGGAATTTTGCCGCTGCCTGCGCCTGACGCAGGGCATTTTCCGCGCCATCCGGCGCGCAGGCATTTGCATTGCCTGCATTCGCAACAATAGCGCGTGCAACGCCATCTTCGAGATGTTCCATCGTCACATAAATAGGGGCAGCTTTCACACGGTTCAAGGTATAGGTAGCCGCCGCGGTGCATTCGCAGTCAGACGCGATAATTGCGAGGTCATCGGTTTCGCGCCCAGCTTTAATGCCGCAATGAGCGGAACCGGCTTGAAAGCCATATGCGGCGCACACGCCGCCAGAAATAATTTTCATATTGTTACATCCTTTCGGAGAGGGGGATTTCGCCCGCTGCGGCGTGCGACCCGGGGCGCCGCCCCGGGACCCCGCCGCCTTTTGTAAAAGGCGGGCGAAAACTTCATTTGGGGCAGCAAATGTTTGGTGGAAGTCTCGCCCGTTAGGGCGAAAGTGAAGTTTCTTGTGAATTTATTTTACC
>CAJUDU010000004.1:19773-70307 GCA_910584935.1 uncultured Butyricicoccus sp.
GCACAAACGGAGAACGGCATCACCGCGAAGCGGCGAAAGTGAAGTTTCTTGTGAACTTATTTTACCGCACAAACGGAGAACGGCATCACCGCGAAGCGGCGAAAGTGAAGTTTCTTGTGAATTTATTTTACCGCACAAACGGAGAATGGCATCGCCGCGAAGCGGCGAAAGTGAAGTTTCTTTTGCCTACTTTTCTTTACAAAGAAAAGTAGGAGAGGGAAGTGGATTCATCAAGACCCAGCATAATGTTCATGTTTTGCACGGCGGCGCCGGAGGCGCCTTTGCCAAGATTGTCAAACAGGGCGGTAACAATGGTTTGGGTTTTATGGCCGCTTACAATCAGCATCAGGGAATCTGTCCCGGCAAGGGTGTTTGCATAAACCACAGGTTCAGTGCCGCCAAATGGCGCAACCATGACCAGCTTTTGCCCAGCATAATGGGCTTGTAAAGCAGCATGGATCGTATGGGCGTCAAAACCCGGCAGCATAACTGTGGTTGCCATGCCTTTGTAAAAATCACCGAGGATTGGGACAAATACAGGTGGGTTTGTTAAACCGCAAATGTGCTGCATTTCAGGTAAATGTTTGTGCTGTAAGTTTAAACCGTAAATGCGGTGGCTGTCATGGCGGGGGTCACGGTTTTCATCCTCATATTCAGCAATCAGTTTTTTGCCGCCGCCAGAATAACCGGTTAGGGAATAACAGGTAAAGGGAAAATTCGCAGGGACAATGCCATCATGTACAAGCGGGAAAACACTGGAGATAAACCCGCTGGCATGGCAGCCAGGGTTTGTAACCCGCGCAGAATGCGCGATAGCATCCCGGTGGGCAGCGCTCAGTTCCGCAAAACCATAATCCCAAACCGTGCGGTGTGCCGTAGAAGCGTCAATGACACGGGTGTGGGGATTTTCAATCAGTGTAACCGCTTCTTTTGCGGCAGCATCCGGCAGGCATAGAAAAACAATATCAGCAGCATTGAGAAACCGTTTGCGTTCGGCAGTATCTTTGCGTTTGGCTTCGTCAATCAACAGTAAATCCAAATCATCTCGCTTGCCAAGCCGTTCATAAATTTGTAAGCCAGTTGTGCCTTCTTTGCCATCAATATAGATTTTTGGTTTCATCAGGCTTCCTCACTGGCAATAAACGCTTCAATTTTGGCAATCTGACGGCTGACTTCTTCTGGCGCGGGGCCGCCAATCGCCCGCCGTTCACCAACACAGGTGTTAAGATCCAGCGCGTCATAAACATCTGGGCCAAATACCTTGGAAATTGCGCCAAAATCCTTGAGGGTTAAAGTTTCCAGCGTTTCGCCCGATTTGATACAAATATTGACCAAACGCCCAACGGTTTTATAAGCGTCACGGAATGGCACACCTTTTTTGGTCAGATAATCCGCGCAGTCGGTTGCATTGATAAAACCACGGGACGCGGCACGGCGCATATTATCCCGCCGCAGGGACATGGTAAGAAACATTGGGGTAAAAACTTCAAGGCATTGTTTTACTGTGTCAATCGCGCCGAATACAGCTTCTTTATCTTCCTGCATATCCTTGTTATATGCCAGCGGCAAACCTTTCAAGACAGTCAGCATGGTCATCAGTGAACCATATACACGCCCGGTTTTGCCGCGGATGAGTTCACAAACATCCGGGTTTTTCTTTTGGGGCATAATAGAAGAACCAGTGGAATATGCGTCGTCCAGTTCGACAAACTTAAATTCCCAGGAACACCAGGAGATAATTTCTTCTGACAGGCGGGATAAGTGCATCATCAAAATGGATAATGCCGAGCATAATTCAATACAATAATCACGGTCGGATACGCCGTCCAGCGAGTTGTCGGTAAGCCGTTCAAAGCCAAGCTGTGCCCGGACAAAATCACGGTCAATCGGATATGTGGTCGAAGCCAGCGCGCCTGAACCTAATGGCATATCATCCATACGCTCTAAACAGTCTTCCAGCCGCAGTACATCTCGCCGCAGCATATTGGCATACGCCATCATATAATGGGCAAATGTTGTTGGCTGTGCCCGCTGCAAATGGGTATAACCTGGCATCACCGCGTCTAAGTTCTCTTTGGATTTTTTGCACAGCGCCTTCATGAAATCTAAAATAAGCTGGATGATTTCCGGGATTTCTTTTTTGACATACAGCCGCATATCCAGCGCAACTTGGTCATTACGGCTGCGCCCGGTATGCAGGCGCTTGCCAGTATCGCCAATGCGTTCGGTGAGAAGCTGTTCAATATTCATATGGATATCTTCATAATCCAGTGAAAATTCAACATTGCCAGCTTCAATATCTTCCAGAATGCCTTTCAGCCCATCTACAATTTTATCCGCTTCATGCTGCTCAATAATGCCCTGCCGCCCCAGCATAGTTGCATGGGCAATGGAACCCGTGATATCTTCTTTATATAAACGGCAGTCAAATAGAATAGAGGAGTTAAAATCATTTACCACAAGGTCAGTTTCTTTTTGGAAACGCCCTGCCCATAGCTTTGCCATAATTCAAAAATCCTTTCAGAAAATGAAAAGACAGCAGGAGGCTCTGTAACGCTGCGCCGTCCTCCTGTCTTTTGTCCGCAATGTTATTCTACGCTTGGGAAATGCTTGCCGGTTTGCTTGGCAAGCGCTTGGTCATTGAGTGCGCGCACCTTGAGCGGCAAACCAAACAGGTTGATAAAACCAGCGGAATCCGCCTGGTCATAGCAGTCATCCTCATCAAAAGTCGCCATGCCGGAAGAGTACAGGGAATATGGCGAGGTGACAGCAGCTGGGATAATATTACCTTTGTACAGTTTCAGCTTGACGTCGCCAGTAACGGTTTCCTGGGTTGCGTCGACAAAGGCACTCATTGCTTTGCGCAGTGGGGTGTACCACTGACCATTGTAAACCAAATCGGCAAATTTCAGCGCAAGCTGCTGTTTATAGTGTGCGGTTTCTTTGTCGAGTGTGATTTCTTCCAGCTTTTGATGTGCCGCATAAAGTACTGCGCCGCCAGGGGTTTCATAAACACCGCGGCTTTTCATGCCGACCAAACGGTTTTCCACAATATCCAAAATACCGCAGCCATTTTTGCCGCCGAGTTCGTTGAGTTTTTCAATCAGTGCAACCGAATCCATTTCCACGCCGTCAATGGCAGTCGGAACACCTTTTTCAAAATGGATGGTTACATAAGTGGGTTCATCAGGCGCTTGTTCCGGGGAAACACCCATTTCCAAAAAGCCGGGACGGTTCAGCGGCGCTTCATTGGCGGGATCTTCAAGGTCAAGCCCTTCATGGGACAGATGCCACAAGTTCTTATCTTTAGAATAGTTGGTTTCACGGTTGATTTTCAGCGGGATATGATGTGCTTCGGCATATTCGATTTCTTTTTCACGAGAATTGAGTTCCCAGAACCGCCATGGCGCAATAATATCCATCTGTGGAGCAAACGCATGGATTGCCAGTTCAAAGCGGACTTGGTCATTGCCTTTGCCGGTGCAGCCATGGCAGATCGCGTCCGCGCCTTCCTTGAGGGCAATTTCTACAATGCGCTTTGCAATAATCGGGCGAGCAAAAGATGTGCCAAGCAGGTACTGCTCATAAGATGCGCCAGCCTTCATGGTTGGGATGATATAATCATCGACAAATTCTTTGGTTAAATCTTCAATATAGAGTTTGGACGCGCCGGTGGACAGCGCACGTTCTTCCAGCCCTTCCAGTTCGCTTGCCTGCCCGACATTGCCGGATACGGCAATGACTTCACAGCCATAATGTTCTTTGAGCCAAACAATGAGTACGGATGTGTCAAGGCCGCCAGAGTATGCAAGAACAACCTTGTTATATTTCTTTTCCATGCGTTATGCCTCCAGAATTGTTATCATTTTTGTCGTATCTTATTATAACGCGCCCCCTTGATAAAAGCAAGGGAAAGTTATAAATAATTTATATATTGCATAAATATTCACTTGGTGTATGAAAATACTCTAAAAATGCGAAAACCGGTGCGATTATCCTTGAAATTTTGGTCAATTCGTACTATCATTATTCTAGGCGAAAGGTGTAAAGACACCCGGCAGGCGTTCCCGCCTGCCGCAGCATTAAAGGGGAATTGATGTAATGATTGAAAAAAATATGACCATGTTGACCGATTTTTATGAATTCACCATGGCGCATGGGTATTTTGAAAAGGGTATGGCAGACCGCCGCGCCTATTTTGATATGTTTTACCGCCGGGTACCCGATGGCGGTGGCTATGCAATTATGGCAGGTGTGGAGCAGCTAATAGAATACCTGGAAAACCTGCATTTCACCGAGGAGGACATTGCATATTTGCGTGGACGCCAGTGTTTTTCTGATGCATTCCTTGCATATTTACAAGATTTCAAGTTTGAATGTGATGTCTGGGCAGCGCCGGAAGGTACACCGGTTTTTCCAGGTGAACCCATTGTAACAGTTGCCGGGCCGATGATACAGGCACAGTTTTTGGAAACAATGATCCTTTTGACCATCAACCACCAAACGCTGATTGCAACCAAAGCCAGCCGCATTACCCGCGCCGCCAAAGGGCGGACAGTGCTTGAGTTCGGTTCCCGCCGGGCGCAAGGGTATGATGGCGCGGTATATGGCGCACGGGCGGCATATATCGGCGGCTGCCATGGTACAGCGTGCGTCATGGCAGACCGGGATTATAAAATCCCGGCAGGCGGCACCATGGCGCATTCCTGGGTGCAGATGTTCCCATCAGAATATGACGCGTTTAAGGCATATGCGGAAATTTACCCGGATAACTGTGTGTTCCTAGTGGATACCTATAATGTATTAAAATCCGGTGTGCCAAATGCCATCCGGGTTGCCAATGAAGTGCTGAAGCCACTGGGCATCCGCCCTAAGGGTATCCGCTTGGATTCGGGCGATATCGCATACCTTTCCATCAAAGCGCGGGAGCTGCTGGATGCCGCGGGCTATCCGGATATGCAGATTATGGCGTCTAACTCGCTGGATGAATATCTGGTATCCGATTTGCTTGGACAAGGGGCACGGATTGATTCTTTTGGCATTGGCGAACGACTGATTACCTCCAAGTCAGAACCAGTATTTGGCGGGGTATATAAGCTGGTTGCTGTAGAGGATCAATATGGCACAGTTGTCCCGAAAATCAAGATTTCTGAAAATGTTGAAAAGATTACAACCCCGCATTTCAAAAAGGTTTACCGCTTGTTTGACAAGGCAAATGGCAAAGCAATTGGCGATGTACTATGTGTGCATGATGAGGTGATTGACAATACCCAGCCATACACGCTGTTCCACCCGATTCATACTTGGAAACAGAAAATTGTCACCGATTATGAAGCCAAGCCGCTGCTGGTGCAGCTATTCAAAAAAGGGCAGAAGGTTTATGAATCGCCTGATATTGAAACCATCCGCAGTTATTGCCAATCCCAGTTGGATACGCTTTGGGAACAAACCAAGCGATTTGAATATCCACAGATTTATTATGTGGATTTGTCCAAAAAACTCTGGCAGGTGAAAACCGACCTGCTGGAAAGCTGCCGTATTGTATAACAAACAAAAAAACTGGCATCCTGCCTGCGATTCCGCAAGGGATGCCAGTTTTCTTTTTTATTGCAGACATAACAAAATACCTGCCGCGAGGCGGGGCAGGAAAAGCTATGACTTTTTATCGTCATCGCTATCATTGTTTTTGCTAATGCTGGGAAGGGAAGCGGTCAGCGCGTCCACAGCGTCACGTGAAGCGCGGCGGTTTGCGGCAGCGCGGCGGGCTGCTGCGGATAAAGTTTGCCTGCGGCGGCGTTCACGTTCCCGGTCACGGCGGATGCGGGTACCCACAGCCATCATTGCGGCGCATAACAAAAAAACCAGGATAGTGGCAATCAGTGCCAGACCCAGCCAATAGATTTCCGTAATAAAATGCGCGGTAAGCTGTGCGGCGATATATTCCAGCCCGGCAAATGGGGCGGCAAGGGTATCTAAAATATGGTTCCAGTTTTCGCTGAGCGGCTGTTCAATGAGCAGCAGGGAAATTAAGATGCCAAGTACAGCGCGGACAATCACTGCTACGCCATACACGATTTCAAGCAGCAAAAGCAGCCGTACACGGGCAAAATTCCCAATTGCGAGCACAGCAAGCAATACACTAAGGTACACGCAGGAAGCCGCGCATTCTGCTATGCCGGCTGCGCCGCCGCGCCCTTTCAGATAAAATGTAACAAGGAAAGCGCCTGCCAGCCATATAAGCAGCCCAGCCGCCAGCCATATCCACCATTTGACCCTTTCGCGCGGTGTCATACGTGTCCCCATAAACTGTCACTTCTTTCTTATCTTTGCGCACTGGGAAACGCAGGGAGAGGGCAAATGCCCCTTCCTGCATCCCTGGCTGCTGGAAACCTTTCGTTTATTTGACGATTTCCTTTGCAGCTGCAACAAGTGCTTCTACTTTTTTATCTGCCGCAGCCTTATCCCCGGCTTTCGCCATGATATAGACTTTGACTTTAGGCTCTGTACCAGATGGGCGGATGATAAAGCTTGTACCGCCTTCCAGTTCATAATATAAAACATTCTGCCCGTTCAGTTCAATGCTTTCGGTTTCGCCGGAAGCCACACAGGTGCGGGTACCTGGCTGGTAATCGCGGATATATTCTACTTTCGCGTCGCCAACCTGGGCAAGCGGCGTAGCGCGCAGTTCAGCCATGAGTTCTTTCATGCGTTCCAAACCGGAAACGCCTGGCATAGTGATGGAAATGGTCTGTTCGGAATAGAAACCATATTTTTCATACATAGTCTGCATCGCGTCATAAAGAGTCATATCCTTAGTGCGGTAATAAGCAGCCATTTCAGCAATCAGCATAGAAGCGGTAACGGCGTCCTTATCACGTGCATAATCGCCCGCAAGGTATCCATAGGATTCCTCAAAGGCAAAGATGTATTCATGGGAGCCAGTTGCTTCAAACTGCTTGATTTTTTCTGCCAGGAATTTAAACCCGGTGAAGGTGTCAAAGCAGTCTACACCGTTTGCGGCAGCGGCAGCGCGTGCCATTTCGGTGGTAACAACACTCTTAAGCACAGCCGGATGAGCTGGCATAGTGCCGGTCAGCTTCTTCGCCGTAATGACATAATCAATCAGCAGCACGCCGACTTGGTTGCCCGAAAGGGTAATATATTCGCCGGTGCGGTCGCGAAGGACGATGCCAGTGCGGTCAGCGTCAGGGTCAGTGCCAATGATTAAGTCAACATTATTTTCTTTTGCCATTTGGATAGCAGTGGTAAAGCCTTCTTTGTTTTCCGGGTTCGGGGATTTTACAGTGGGGAAATCGCCGTCAATCACCATTTGTTCCGGCACGCAAAGAATATGCTTATAGCCAATGCGCCGCAGGATTTCCGGCACAAGGCGGTAGCCCGCACCGTGGAATGGCGTATAAATCAGTTTGAAATCATCGGCAACTTGTTTGACACAGTCTGGGTTGATGGCAACAGCCAAAACCTGTTGGAGATAAGCTTCATCGGTCTGCCAGTCCATCATTTTAACAAAGCCATCTTTTTTCGCCTGTTCAAAGTCCATGGTTTGGATATCTTTGAAGAAATCCAGCGCACCCATTTCACGGGCAACGACGTCAGCTTCTTTTGGCGGCAGTTGTGCGCCATCCTCCCAATAAACTTTATAACCATTATATTCTTTCGGGTTATGGGAAGCGGTGATGTTGATGCCGGCAATAGTGCCATAATAACGGATGGCAAAGGACAGTTCCGGGGTGGGGCGCAGTTCGTCATACAGCTTGACGTTTATCCCGTTTGCGGCAAGGATACATGCTGCCTGCTGTGCAAATTCGGGTGAAAAATGGCGGGAGTCATAAGCGATTGCAACGCCGCGCGCCATCGCTTCCGCGCCATTGCCCTTGATTAGATTAGCAAGCCCTTGGGTTGCCGCGCCGACTGTAAACCGGTTCATGCGGTAAAGCCCAGCGCCCAATACGCCGCGCAGCCCTGCTGTACCAAAGGACAGCGGCGCAAAGAAACGGTCTTTAATTTCCTCGTCATTGCCGCGGATTGCTTCCAGTTCGGCACGTTCTTCCGCTGTCAGCGCGTCAGAGGAAAGCCAGCGCTCATATTCAGCCATGAAATCGAAATCCATAATATCAATCACCTCAAATAGAAATTTGGCACATACCTTATGGACATTATACAATAATTTTGCCATATTGGGAAGCCTTTTTTGCAATAGCCCACGAAAATCAATTGTGGCATAGCTGCTTTGCAAAGCTGCTCTTGAATTGCTATGTATATTATTTCATAAAATGGGTATACTTGGTGTATTATCTGCCGCAGGTGGGTTCCATGACTTGCTGCCTTAAAATTTGCACAGTTTCCCTGCCAAAAACCGCAGTTTTCTTTATAAGAATGTAGAAACCGAAAAAAATGCTTGACCCTGCCCCAAAGAGTGGTTATACTATTATCGTATGCGGTATAGGAGGGAAAACTATGCTTTCTCAATTAGCGGCGGCTGCCAAAGTCGTTGGCGTCAAACAGTCCAGAAAGGCAATCCGCGATGGCAAAGCAGCGCGGGTTTATATCGCGCTTGATGCCGAACAACGCATCTTGCGCCCAATCTGTGACCTGTGCCGTGACATGGGCGTCCCTGTGGAGGAAGTTGCAACAATGGCCGAACTTGGCGATGCCTGCATGATTGATGTGGGTGCAGCAGTTGTTGCCGTCCTCGCCGGGTAAATAAATGCCCATCCCCCGTTTTTGCTGATAACTGGCAAGCGCCGGTTTATCATAACCACACGAAATTATGTAAAGAAGGAGGAAGATGAATGCCTACTTTTAATCAGCTCGTCCGCAAGGGTCGTGAGGTGTCCATTGCAAAGTCTACAGCACCAGCACTTCAGGTTGGCTACAACTCCCAGAAGAAAAAGCAGACCGACCAGTCCGCCCCTCAGAAGCGCGGCGTATGCACAACGGTTAAAACCATGACCCCTAAGAAGCCAAACTCTGCACTGCGTAAAATCGCCCGTGTTCGTTTGACCAATGGCATGGAAGTTTCTGCTTATATCCCCGGCATCGGGCACAACTTGCAGGAACACTCGGTTGTTATGGTGCGCGGCGGTCGTGTTAAGGATCTGCCTGGCGTCCGTTACCATATCATCCGCGGCACGCTGGATACCCAAGGCGTTGCAAACCGTAAGCAAGCCCGTTCCAAGTATGGCGCAAAACGCCCCAAGGCTGGCAAATAATTTTTTATTTGCCCCGCAAAGACTTTGATTTGAACTGCCAAACAGTTTCAGCCAAAGCAAAACCGGCTTTTATCAGCCGGCGCTTTGTCCTGAGTGTTTTTCAATATAGATTTTGTATTTGGGAAACCTCGGACAGGCGCAAGACAGTGAAGCACTTTCACTGAGTACCTGTGAAATCATCATCTATAATGAAGGAGGGAAGTAAAGTGCCAAGAAGAGGAAATGTTCCCAAGAGAGATGTTCTGCCTGACCCGCTTTATAATTCCAAGCTGGTCACCAAGCTGGTCAATTCCATCATGCTTGATGGCAAAAAGGGTGTTGCGCAGAAGGTCGTTTATGGTGCTTTTGACATTGTCCGTGACAAGTCCGGTCGCGAACCCCTGGAGGTATTTACCGAAGCAATGGAAAATATTATGCCATCGCTTGAAGTAAAAGCACGCCGCGTTGGCGGCGCAACCTACCAGGTGCCAATGGAGGTTCGCCCGGAACGCCGCCAGACCTTAGGATTGCGCTGGATTACCAAGTATTCCCGCGCCCGCTCTGAAAAGACCATGCGTGCGCGTCTGGCTGGCGAAATTCTCGATGCTGCCAATAACCTGGGCGGCTCTGTCAAAAAGCGTGAGGATACGCATAAGATGGCAGAGGCCAACAAGGCATTCGCTCACTACCGTTACTAATTGACGGCGGGATTTTCTGAAAGGAGAGCAATCAATGCCTAGAGAGTATTCTCTGGAGAAAACCAGAAATATCGGCATCATGGCGCACATTGATGCCGGCAAAACAACAACCACTGAACGCATCCTATACTATACAGGCGTCAACTATAAGATTGGCGACACCCATGACGGCACAGCTACCATGGACTGGATGGCGCAGGAGCAGGAACGTGGTATTACCATCACTTCCGCGGCAACAACTTGCCACTGGAAGGATCACCGTATCAATATCATCGACACCCCAGGGCACGTTGACTTCACCATTGAAGTGCAGCGTTCGCTGCGTGTCCTCGACGGTTCGGTTACCGTATTTTGTGCAAAGGGCGGCGTAGAACCGCAGTCCGAAACCGTATGGCACCAGGCAGATGATTATCATGTTCCGCGTATGGCATTCGTCAACAAGATGGATATCATGGGCGCTGATTTCTTTAATGTTATCGGCATGATGAAAGACCGCCTGAAATGTAATGCGGTTGCAATCCAGCTGCCAATCGGCGCGGAAGATACCTTCAAAGGCATCGTTGACCTGATGACCATGCGCGCTGAGGTTTATTATGATGACCTTGGCAAGGATGTCCGTGATGAGGATATCCCGGAAGATATGCAGGATCTGGCGCAGGAATACCGCGACAAAATGGTGGAAGCCATTTGCGAGCTGGATGAAGATTTGATGATGAAATATCTGGAGGGTGAGGAAATCACCATCCCAGAACTCAAAGCCGCGCTGCGCAAAGGCGTCTGCAATGTGCAGATTATCCCGGTGATGTGCGGCACTGCTTACCGTAACAAGGGCGTACAGATGCTGCTGGACGCTGTTGTAGATTATATGCCAGCTCCGACTGACGTGCCGACCATCAAGGGCGTCAACCCGGAAACCGATGAAGATGACGAGCGCCCGTCCGATGACAACGCGCCGTTCTCCGCACTGGCATTCAAGATTATGACTGACCCATATGTTGGTCGTCTGACCTTCTTCCGCGTTTATTCGGGCACACTGACCGCAGGTTCTTCCGTACTCAACGCGACTAAGGGCAACCGTGAACGCATGGGCCGTATCCTGCAAATGCACGCAAACTCCCGGAAGGATATCGAAATTGTTTATTCCGGCGATATTGCAGCCGCTGTCGGGCTGAAAAATACCACAACCGGCGATACGCTGTGTGATGAAAAACACCCGATTATCCTGGAATCCATGAATTTCCCGGATCCGGTTATCCGCGTTGCAATTGAGCCGAAAACCAAGGCTGGTCAGGAAAAAATGGGCATTGCCCTTGCCAAGCTGGCAGAAGAAGATCCGACCTTCCGCACCTGGACAGATGAAGAAACCGGTCAGACCATTATCGCTGGTATGGGCGAACTGCATCTGGAAATCATTGTTGACCGCCTGCTGCGTGAATTTAAGGTGGAAGCCAATGTCGGCGAACCGCAGGTTGCTTATAAAGAAACCATCCGCCGCAGCGCTGATGTGGATACCAAGTATGCACGCCAGTCGGGTGGTAAAGGCCAATATGGCCACGTCAAAATTATTGTAGAACCCAACGAGTCCGGCAAGGGCTATGAGTTCATCAATAAGGTTGTTGGCGGCGCAATCCCGAAGGAATATATCGAACCAGTTAACCAGGGCATCCAGGGTGCAATGCAGGCAGGTGTGCTTGCAGGCTATCCAGTTGTTGACGTCAAGGTAACCCTGTATGATGGTTCTTTCCACGAAGTGGACTCCTCGGAAATGGCATTTAAGATTGCCGGTTCCATGGCGTTCAAAGAGGCTATGCGCAAGGCTGACCCGGTTCTGATGGAACCCATTATGCAGGTTGACGTTATGGTTCCGGAAGATTATATGGGCGATGTTATCGGCGGGCTGAATGCACGCCGCGGACAGATTCAGGGCATGGAACCGCGTGGCGGTGTACAGGCTATTGGCGCGGCAGTGCCGCTTTCCGAAATGTTCGGTTATGCAACCGCGTTGCGCTCCAGCACACAGGGCCGCGGGCAGTATACCATGCAGCCCAGCCACTATACTGAAGTGCCCAAGTCCGTCCAGGAAAAAATAATTGATACCCGCACAAAAAATAATGACTAATAAGGTTGCTTTTTTCGTCGGTTTGGTTTAGAATAAACTTACGAATGACTTAAAAGGAACTTAACACTTAAGGAGGCTATCCAAAATGGCAAAGGAAAAATTTGACCGCTCCCTGCCGCACGTAAACATTGGCACCATTGGCCACGTTGACCACGGCAAGACGACTCTGACCGCTGCAATCACCAAGGTTCTGGCGATGGACGGTGCTGCTGAATATCAGGCATATGACTCCATTGATAAGGCACCGGAAGAAAAAGAACGCGGCATTACCATCAACACTGCACACGTTGAATACCACACCGCAAACCGCCACTATGCGCACGTTGACTGCCCAGGTCATGCTGACTATGTCAAGAACATGATTACTGGCGCTGCTCAGATGGATGGCGCTATCCTGGTTGTTTCCGCGGCTGACGGCCCGATGCCACAGACCCGTGAGCATATCCTGCTGTCCCGCCAGGTAGGTGTACCCTACATTGTTGTATTCATGAACAAGGCTGACCAGGTTGATGACGAAGAACTGCTCGACCTCGTTGAAATGGAAATCCGTGAACTGCTGTCCTCTTATGAATTCCCAGGCGATGATATCCCGGTAATTCGTGGCTCTGCGCTCCAGGTACTCACCTGCGATTCCACCGACCCATCTGCACCGGAATACGCTTGCATCCATGAACTGATGGACGCAGTTGACTCCTATATCCCAACCCCAGACCGTGCTGCTGACAAGCCGTTCATTATGCCTGTCGAGGACGTATTCTCCATTACTGGCCGTGGTACTGTTGCTACCGGCCGTGTAGAACGCGGTGTCCTGAAGATGGGCGAAGAAGTTGAAATCGTTGGCTTGATGGATGCACCTCGCAAGACTGTTGTTACCGGTATCGAAATGTTCCGCAAGCTGCTCGACTACGCAGAAGCTGGCGACAATATCGGCGCACTGCTCCGCGGCATCCAGAAGACCGAAATTGAACGCGGTCAGGTTCTGGCAAAGCCAGGTTCTATCCATCCGCATACCAAGTTCAAGGGTCAGGTATACGTGCTGAAGAAGGAAGAAGGCGGTCGTCATACACCTTTCTTTAACAACTACCGTCCACAGTTCTATTTCCGTACCACCGACGTTACTGGCGTTATTTCTCTGCCGGAAGGCACTGAAATGTGCATGCCTGGTGATAACGTAGAAATGTCTGTTGAACTGATTACCCCAATCGCTATCGAAGAAGGTCTGCGTTTCGCGATCCGTGAAGGTGGCCGTACCGTAGGTTCTGGCGTTGTTGTTGCAATCAACGAGTAATCTCAATTTGCTGCGATAAAAAAGCCAAAAGCCGTCTGGGTTTATCCCAGGCGGCTTTTTTTGCACTTGCCGCCGCTAGGCGGACAAAAAGCATCCCCCATTGCCAAGGCAATGGGGGATTTTGACTTTATGTCAGTGTAACGGTTAAGAAATCTTGCACAATCGCGGCATTGGTATAGAATCGGTCTGAATAAAACAGTGCAAATACCATTTGATACGTTCCGTTTGGAATGTCATGCATACCAGTATCCAAAGTGTATACGACTTCACCGGAACCGCCGTCATGGAATACAGATTGGTATTCCAGCCATCCATTTAATGCTTCTTCGGAATCGCGGGCATATAATGCGCAATATAACACCAATGGATGCGACCCTTGCGCATAGGGCAAAGGCGTTTGTACTTTTAACTTGAAGGTTGCTGAATCCCCATTCTGGATTTTTGTGGGTGCGGAGATTGTATCAAGACTAAACAGGCTTTTGCTGTAATCCGTTACCCGCACATTGCAGGAAACCGATTGCCCATCACAAGTTGCTGTAATCACACAGTCGCCAGGCTGTACGGCTTTTACCATGACTTTTGCGGAATGGGTTGCGTCTGCTGTCCAAAAGCTGCTGCCTGGTTCCGCCTGCACAGTCGTCACAAGGTTGACCTGTGCGACAGATGGATTGCTGCTTTTCCAGGTGGTATATGGGGCAAGGAAATTTTCTGGGGTAAACATGGCAAAAAGTGAGGTTTCCGTGCCAGTGGATAAATCCAGTAAGGTTGCTTTGGTTAGTCCATCTTCTGTTAAGGTGAGTACACCGCCGACAATTGGCTTATCCGGGTTTGGGTTATCTGTGCCAGTGTCTGCTTTTACGGTCACATTGATTGGCTTGGGTATCGTCAGCCCGCTGGGCAATGTGCCCATGGAGATGCGTGTGGTGCCAGCTTTTTGCGCGGTTACAGTGCCATCCTTGCTGACTGATGCAACATTGGAAGCGGTGGAGTATAAACCGCTGTCACGGGTGACGTCTTTTTTGCTGCCGTCGCTGTAAATGGCAGTCACCTCAATTTGTGCGGTTTCGCCTTCCGTCAAGTTCAGCACGTCAACATTATATTGATAACCGGTGATTTTTGCGGGCTTATCATCACCTGGTGTATCAGTATAATCCGGCAAGTCGGAATCATCAGGTTTATCGGTAACAGTTACCGGCACAGGCGCTGGGATAGACAATCCACTGGGCAGTGAGCCTATGGAAATAGTTGTTTTGCCTGCTTTAATGCCTGTTACCGTGCCGTCACGTTGGACAAGCGCGATTTCTGGGTTTTTGGAATATAACCCACAATCATTGGTCACATCTTTCCGTGTGCCATCGCTGTATACCGCATATACTTCAAGTTTAACATTTTCATACTGTTTTATATCCAGCTTGGTCACACTATATTGATAACCGGAGATTCTTTTTGCATCGGCTGTCGGTGATTCAGTCACTGTCACTTTAACAGGGGATGGTTTGGTAATGCCACTTGGTACATTGGTGACAGAAATTTCAGCAGTACCAGCTTGCAGTGCAGTCACTTTGCCATCCGTGCTGACGGAGATGACTTTGCTGTCAGAGGATTTCAGTCCGCAGGTGCTGGTCACATCTTTGGTC
Organism: uncultured Butyricicoccus sp.; assembly: GCA_910584935.1. GTDB lineage: Bacteria > Bacillota > Clostridia > Oscillospirales > Butyricicoccaceae > Butyricicoccus_B. Next base: position 34,728 of record CAJUDU010000004.1, read on the forward strand.
GTGTTATCCTGATAAACAGCTGCTACCGAAATTGTCCCAGTTTCTTTTTCCTTCAGATTCAGTTTGCTTGTACTGAAGCGGTACGCAGTGACAACAGAATCAGGGTTAGGGTTATCCTCTTTTAAGTAAAGGACACCTGCGCCATAATCCTTGATATCACTTGCAAATGCTTTGGTATAGCCAGTAAGTTTTTTCTCCAGGCTGGAAGGAGTATAACTCTGCTTGCTCATCAGCACCGCACCTGCCGCGGTGACAAGCGGCGCAGCAAAGGACGTGCCGCTTTCAGTCACCGTGCGCCCACTCAGCCCTATGCCAGTGATATCTTCACCAGGGGCAGCAAGGTCAACCGAACTGCCGAAATTGGATTTGAATTTTGCTCCGCTGGAAGGTTTGCTGTTTTTATCACTGGACGCCACAACAACAGCGCCTTGCAGGTTTGCCGGGCAGTATTCTTCCGTATTCACGCCGCGGTTGCCGGCAGCGCAGACGACCGAAATTCCTTTGTTAATTAACTGCTGCTGCACCAAGGTATCCATAGGTGTTTCGGTATTCGTGAGTTTTTGGCAAGTAAGGCTCATGTTCACAATAGAAGCGCCTTCTTTTTGGATATGCTGGAAAATAGTCAGCCATTGTGAAGAATAAACATGGAGTGGGGAAGTGCTGTATTCCCCAAAAATCCGGATGGGTAAAATCCGTACATTGGATGGGGTATATTGGGCAATTAAACTGCTGACAAGTGTGCCATGTCCGGTTTTATCTTCCGGGATAATGTTGGTTTTTCCGGTAAAGATATCATAACCATTCTGCGAAATCCGCCCGGCGTATTTTTGGGTCAGGGCAGGGTCTATCCCGCTGTCAATGACAGCAACTGTAACAGGGCGGCTGCCGCTGGCAGTGTTTTTAAAATCGGTCAGCCCGCAGGATTCATCATGCCAGGCTTTGCTGTTGTCCAGTTGTCTTAGCGTCTGGGAATCTAAACTGATTTTTGTTGAACCAAATACATTTTGTTCCTGTACCTGCACCGGTGCGTCGGGCCATGCGGAAATACCAGCTCGCTCTAACTTTTCCAGCGCACGGGACGTTTCATCAATGGTCGGATAAATCAGCGCATAAGCGTCATCGCCAAGCTGAAGCACTCGTTCCGGGTTGGTATCCGGCAGGGTTTTATCGGTCAGGGCAACCAGACGGCAGGTCTGGCAGGGCTGGGTAATGGTAATGGTGCCATCCGTTTGATAATCGACATTACAGCCCATGCTTTCGCTGACCGCACGGATTGGAATAAAAGTACGCCCATTTTCCGCAAACGGTGTGGTATCAAGCTGGACGGTTTGCCCATTGACTTCCATACGTTTGCTGCCGATTTCCAGCGTAATATCGGTTTCATCGCTGGCGGCAATGCTGACAACATCATTGCCGGTATAATGGATTTCCCCGCCCAGGGTTTCGACCAGCGCACGGGCAGGCAGCATGGTGCGGTTGCCCGCAACAACTTTAGGCTGGGTGATATCTCCTTGCTGTGGGTCAATTGGTTTGGTTTGCCCATTGACCACCATCTTACTGCTGCCGATTTGGAAAATCACAGAATCCAGGTAATCCGCATCGGCACAAAGCTGGGCAAGTTCTTTTAAGACGGCATCATCAGCAGCCGCAGCCGCTGTTGTAGGTTTCAGCGCGGCGGCTGGCGCAGTAAAACCAATTGCGCAAGTGATGGATAATAACCATGAAAAAGTGCGTTTGAATTGTATACGCAAACAAAACCCTCCTTTTGGAATGAAAAAATAATCGGTATTGCGATACCGCCCACCCGGCAGGGGTGGGCGGTAAAACCATATTAAGTTATTCAACAATAAACTCTAGGATTGGCGGCAGGGAAAGACCGGTATTTGGCGCAGAGGTAATATAGATATACGCTTCACCTTTGCCAGCCGCAGTCAGTTTGCCGCTGCTGCTGATGTTAATCACACTGCTGTCCGAGGATTCGATTTTGCAATCCTTGGTTAGTGTCACGGTCTTACCAGACTTGGTATCGCCAAGGACATCTACCTGGAGAGTGGTGCCTTGTGTGATATGGATGGCGATATCCGTATCGCCAGTGCGGGAAATGCCCCAATACAGGCGGGTGTAAACATCGTCTTCGTCTGGGTCATCCGGCTTGGGTGGATCTGGCGTTACTGGGGGTGGGTCAGATTTTGCGGTAACCTTCACATTCACTGGGGCTGGAATGCTGATATTGCCTTCCGGTGTTGCGCCCATGGAAATCCGGGTGCTGCCTGCCTTCACAGCCTTCACCGTACCATTTTTATCAACGGTTGCAACACTGGTGCTGGTGGAGTATAGCCCGGCTTCGGATGTGACATCCTTTGTGCTGCCATCGCTGTAAGTTGCAGTGACTTTCAGGCTGGCTGTTCCACCTTCTTCCATGGTCAGGCTGCTTTCGCTGAAACGGTAGCCAGTCAGTTTTTTATCGGGTGTTGGAGCAGGGGTATCAGTAGGTTTTACCGTAACGGTCACAGGCGCTGGGATGGACAGGTTGCTGCTTGCTGTGGTGCCTATGGAAATCCGGGTTGTGCCTTCTTTCAGCGCTTTAACCGTACCATTTTTATCAACCGTTGCAACGCTGGTATTGGTTGAATACAGCCCGCTGGTTGAGGTGACATCCTTTGTGGTATTATCGCTGTAAACAGCCGTGACTTTCAAACTGCCGCTTTCACCGGCTTTCAGCGAAAGGCTGGTTGAGCTAAAGCGGTAGCCTGTGATTTCCGGGGTAACAGGAGCTGGTGTAGGGTTTGGGGTAGAACCGGGGTCTGCTTTCGTTAAATCCAGGAAGCCACAGCCGACATATTTGTCTTTCCAGGTACCGCCGTTGGAGGTAGCAGAACGGACTTTTTGTTCCAGGTTGGCAGGCGTCAGCGATTTGCCGGAAGCCAAATCAAGCAGCGCTGCTGCGGCAGCCGCATGAGGCGATGCCATAGAAGTGCCGTTAAGTGATTTATAGCCGTTGCCGGGAACAGCGGCTTTAATATTGACGCCAGGCGCCATTACATCAACGCTGCTGCCGTAGTTGGAGAAATAAGCCTTGCTGTGTTTGGCGTCACCTGCCGAAACAACGATAACGCCTGCGGTTGTAATATGCGCTGGGCAGAATTTGGAGGTATCCATATTATCATTGCCTGCGGCAACGACCACCAACGAACCCTTGCCAACAGCGTACTGAATCGCGCGGTCAATATTATCAGTGCTGCTGGAACTGCGCTTGCCGCCCAGCGAAAGATTTAAGACATCTGTGCCTTGGTCAGCGGCATAGCGCACACCAGAAACAATGGTGGAATCATAACCGCTGCCCCGTGCGTCTAAAACGCGCACTGGCAGGATTTTGACTGGCGCAGTGCCTGCACAGTCAATGATTGTGCCCGCAACATGGGTGCCATGATAATGCTCATCCTTCGGGTCATTGTCGCCGCTGACAAAATCACGCCCAGGCAGCACTTTGCCACTTAAAAAGGAATGGCTTGCGTCTACGCCGGTATCAATGACAGCAACCGAACTGCTGCCCGAAAAGGTGTGGTTTTTGACAAAGGTGTCAAACCCGCAGTCCTGCACACCCCAGGAATAAGTTGCGGCAGAAATACCAGCGTCCCCGTCATCCGGGTCAACCGGCGGGATATAAAGGTCAGGCTTTGCGGTAATCCCACGGGATTCCAAGGTTTCAGCGGCGGCTTTTGCCTCTGCCGGGGTTGCAAACTGCAAAACCCATAACCCGTTGCCGTCTTCTATGGCAGCGCTGGCGCCCAGGCTGTTTGCATCCAGACTGTTTGTCCATGCCAGCAGGCGGGAGGTCTGCCAAGGTGCTGTGATGATAACACCTTCATCAGCATCCCAGATAACATCCAGGTTAAGCGCTTCGGATACCGCACGCACTGGCATATATGTACGGTTATTTTCAACATAAGAAGGGGCGTCCAGCGCAAGGGATTCCCCATTGACGGTCATGGAAGAAGCACCAGTTGGGCAGATGATTTCATCCCCATAAGCGCCAGTGATGACAACAGCCTGCCTGCTACTGTCATAATCAATCTCAGCGCCAGCGGCTTCGGCAACAGCGCGGATTGGCAACATCGTCCGTTGGTTTTTCACGGCTGGCGCAACATCAAGCTGTTGCTGCTGTCCATCAACAGAAAAGGTTGTGGAGCCGATTTCCATTTGCATCAAATCAAAATAGGCGGAACTATCTTGTGCGGCAAGCATCTGCGCCAAATCCTGATGGAAATCCCCGCTGTCTGCTGCAAGGGCTGGTATCGGGGATGCAGTAAGTGCCACTGCGCTGGCAACTGCTGCAGCAAAAATATGGCGGAGTCTGGTTTTTTTCATGTGTTTACCCCTTTCTCATTCATGGTGTTTGGCTGTATTGTGGGATTGGGTTTTTCTCCTGTGGTTGCGTCCCCATTTCACAGGCAGGCTTTCCCTACACAGCCATTAGAATATACATAATATTATAAACAAAATGCCCGTGGGTTTCAAGTATATCCTTGTCATTTTGCACAGATATGCAAAATAAAAACCAGCAAAAATCAAAACGGCAGTGTTTTAGCGCATTGGGATGAATTGCCGTTCAATTTTTGCCGGTTTGTGCATATACTGATAACAGCGAGAAAATGGCGGCATCAGCAAAGCTGTCCGCCGAGGAGGTTTGTATCATGAGTTTAGGACAATATGCGCCCGAGGGCACAAGGCTTGACAAACAAGGTACATATGAAACGCTTGACAGCCTGTATGCCGCCCAAGCGGCTGGCACCATCATAGAAGGCATTGCGGTATGCTGCGACCCAGAACATAACCTGGTTGTGGAACTGGATGGCAGGCGGGGGATTATCCCACGTACAGAATGTGCCATTGGGATTGAATCGGGAGAAACCCGTGAAATCGCGATTTTGTCACGGGTTGGCAAACCAGTTTGTTTTGTGATTACCCATATTGATGAAAATGGGATGCTTTTATCCCGCAGGCTGGCGCAGGAGCGTGCCCGCGCCTGGCTGCTGGCGAATTTACAGCCAGGGGATGTGGTTCCGGCGTGTGTGACTCATCTGGAGCCATTTGGCGCGTTTGTGGATATTGGCTGTGGTGTGGTTTCGTTTATTGGAATTGAAAATATCTCAGTTTCCCGCATCTTCCATCCGCGGGAACGGTTCCATTGTGGGCAGATGATTTATGCAGCAGTGCTTGGCATAGACCCAGCACTGCGGCGTGTCCATTTGACCCATCGGGAACTGCTTGGCACATGGGAAGAAAACGCGGGCAAATTCCATGCGGGAGAAACCGTGCGGGGCATTGTGCGCAGTATTGAGGACTATGGTATTTTTATTGAGTTGGCGCCAAACCTTTCCGGGCTTGCCGAACGGCGGCATGGATTACGGGAAGGCGACCATGTTTCGGTTTATATCAAATCCATTCTGCCTGAACGCATGAAAATCAAATTGACGATTATTGACTGCCTGCGGCGCCCAGCCGGGCCGCCGCAAGCACCGGATTATTTTATACAGTCTGGTCATATAGATACCTGGGTATATACGCCCGCTTGCTGCAAAACCAAATATATTGCAACCGAGTTTATCGGTCTGGCATAACGCGGAAAATACAGCTGCCAAATGGCGCAAGCTGGATATCCACAGCCCATTTATCGCCAGAGGGGCGGCAAAGGATTTTTGCTTCATTGATATCCCCAGCGCCGCCATAATGGATATAGTCGGAATTGACAAGTTCGCGCAGCGTCACCGGATGGTCAAAATACAGCGTATAAGAATGATAAGCTTTATCGGATAGGTTGAGGGCAATGGCCAGCCGGTCGCCGCCTGCGGCGCGCTCATAGGCATAAACTGCGTGCTGGTGGTCATTGGCCTGCAGCCAGTGGAAACAGCCTGGATGATATTCCCCTTCGTGCAGCGCGGGGCAGGAACGGTATAACCCGGCAAGCCCAATTAAGAACCGGTCAAAGCCCGAATGGATTGGATAGCGAAGCAATTCCCAATCCAGTTCGCGGTTTTCATCCCATTCCCGGAAAGAGGCAAATTCATTGCCCATAAAGCCCAGCTTTTTGCCGGGATGGGTATAAACCCAGGTATATAGGGTGCGGCATTGGGCAAATTTCTGTTCATAGCTGCCCCACATTTTATCCAGGATGGTTTTCTTGCCGTGAACGACTTCATCATGAGAAAGCGGCAGCAAAAACAGATTGTCATAAAAATAATTCATGGAAAATGTCAGTTTGTGATAATTTTCCGGCATATATCGTTCGTCAGGTGGCAGCTGGAAATATGCCAGTGTATCATTCATCCAGCCCAAATCCCATTTATAATCAAACCCAAAGCCGTCGTACTGTACAGGCGCGGTAACTTTGATAAAATTTGTGGAATCTTCCGCAATCAACAGCGCGTTTGGATGCCGGTTTTTCAGCCCTTGGTTAAGCAGTTTCAGCGCTTCAATCGCGGTGCGGTTTTGCCCGCGAGCTTCATCACCCTGATAATAAATGATATTGCGCACCGCGTCAAATCGCAAGCCATCCACATGGCATTCTGTCAGCCAGAAATCTGCTGCCGATTGTAAAAAAGACCGGACAATGGGTTTACCAAAATCAAAATTGCAGGAACCCCATTCACTGTATCCCAAATCCCCGTGAGATTCAAAAAGCGGTGTGCCGTCAAATTCAAACAGGGCAAAATCATCCGGAATGAAATGCACAGGCACAAAATCCATAATGACACCAATATTGGCTTTATGCAGTTCATTGACCAGCCAGCGGAAATCGTCTGGCGAACCATAGCGCGATGTCACACTGAAATAACCGCCTGTTTGATAGCCCCAGGAGCCGTCAAATGGATGTTCCGCCAGCGGCAGAAATTCCACATGGGTATAAAAATGTTCCTTGCAATAAATGATAAGTGATTGGGCAAGCTCACGGTAGCCGTAAAAGGAGCCGTCTGGATGCCGCCGCCAAGAACCAATGTGCATTTCATAAATATTCAGTGGGCGGTCATAATGCCCACTGTTTTGCGCATTGCGCCATGCGGTATCGGTAAACTGGAAACCTTCCCGCGGCGGGATGACTGATGCGGTGCTGGGGCGTACTTCGGTTTGCCGCCCAAAGGGGTCGGCGCGGTCACGTACACGCCCCTCGCCGCCCTCATGGATGCGGAATTTATAAAGCTGCCCAGGTTGGGCATTACCAATACAAACGGTATAAATGCCGCGTGGGTCGGTTTTTTTCATGGGGATTGGCTGCCAGCCATTCCATGCGCCAATTAAGGCGACAGATTGCGCCTGTGGTGCGCAGACACGGAACACAACACCATCTTTTGTATGATGTGCGCCAAAATATTGGTATGCGTCAAAGCCCGACCCATCAAAATAGGCGTCTGGGTATAATTTTCCCATGTAGAATCAATCCTTTCCAATTTGTTTGCTGTGCCGTTGGCACAGCAGCCCGGTGATGCCGCACAGCAGTGCGGGCAGCAGATAAATGCCCAGTACCCACACATAAAATGGTGCGGAATTTAACGTGGTGGAATAGGTATGGTAATCAAGTAGCACTGCCAAGGTAAAAACAACGATAAAAATAACAGATGCGGTGTAGAAAACCTGATGCCAGGACAAGCGTTTCATAGCAGTATCTCCTCAAAGCGCTTTTTTGATTTTTTCCCAGTAAGCGCGTGCAGCCTGTTCGGTTTTATTCTCCCCATATTCATAATAAGTACGTCCAGCAAGTGCATCTGGCAAATATTGTTGCTGCACCCAATGGTTTGGGAAGGTATGCGGGTATTGATAGGTCAGCCCACGCCCGAGCTTTGCCGCGCCGGTATAATGACAATCTTTGATATGAGCGGGGATATCGCCATAATCCCCATGGCGCACATCAGCAAGCGCCGCGTCAATACCGTTGATTGCTGAATTGGATTTGGGTGCGGTTGCCATCAAAATCACCGCCTGTGCGAGCGGGATACGCGCTTCGGGCATCCCAAGCTGGAATGCAGAATCCACACATGCTTTGACAATGGCAGCAGCCTGCGGATAAGCAAGCCCCACATCCTCACTTGCCATGACCAGCATCCGGCGGGCAGCGGAAATCATATCGCCAGCTTCCAGCAGGCGGGCAAGATAATGCAGCGCAGCATCCGGGTCAGAACCGCGTACCGATTTTTGGAATGCGGACAAGATATCATAATGCCCATCGCCATCGCGGTCATAACGCATATTGGAACGCTGTGCCACAGTCATGGCGTCATCAAGGGATATGGTACCATTTGCCGGGATGCTGGCACATAACAATTCCACGGCGTTTAGCGCTTTGCGCACATCGCCGCCACAGCTTTCCGCAATCAGTTTGTCCACATCATCCGCCAAGGTAAAGGTTTTATCTTCGGCGGCAATCCGGAATGCGCGCTGTACAGCGCGCAGCATTTCCGCCGGTTCCACCGGCTGAAACTCAAAAACCGTACACCGGCTGAGTACCGCGTTATAAACATAAAAATAAGGGTTTTCTGTGGTGGAGGCAATCAGGGTAACACGTCCATCCTCAATAAATTCCAAAAGGCATTGCTGTTGTTTTTTGTTGAAATATTGGATTTCATCCAAATAAATGAGTGCGCCATTGGGAGCAAGGAAGGTATCAAGTTCATCAATGATACTGCGGATATCCGAAATAGAAGCTGTTGTTGCATTGAGGCGGTATAATTTTTGTGCCGCTTGTTTGGCAATGATGGAGGCAACGGTTGTTTTGCCAACACCGGAGGGGCCAAAGAAAACCATATTCGGGATTTGCCCATGTTCCACAATACGGCGCAAAATCCCTTCCGGGCCAAGTAAATCCGGCTGCCCCACAACATCATCAAGGGTTTGGGGGCGGATACGGTCGGCTAAAGGCTGGTACATGACAGACAGACCTCCTTGGGATAGGGTTTATTTGATTATAACAGTCCAGCCAAACAAATACAAGGGGATAAAAAAATGTGCGGCATAGGCTTGCACCTGTGTCAGCCGGAAAGACAAAGTATAGTCAAAATCGTTTTTAACAAGGATTCCGTGTCGGACGAAACACATAGGCATTTTGTTATAATTCATTCCATAGAAAACTGTTTTTATGCAAACAGCAAAAATATACGTCAAGATTTATGTATATATTAAATAAAAATACCATTGTGTTTTTGTACGAAATGAATATAATAATACTTGTGAGATGCGAAAGCGGCTCACAGGAGAAACAGGTAAAATGTTATATGAAACAATGCCGATTGTATATCGAAAGGAGTGTAATCACAATGAAGAAAGCAAACTTTTTTGAAATGCTTTATGGCGCACAGTATGATTACCTGCGGGGTAACAGCTTAAAGGCGCGTTTTAACCATAAAGCAAAGTAACACAGTGTGATAATGCCCAAATGGGCAAAATAAGATGCCGCATAAACCGGGATGTAAAACGGTTTATGCGGCTCTTTCATTTGACGGAAAACGGGATATCAAATGGGTGCGCCCAACGCAGGCTAAGCTGGCTGCATATCAGCATCATCTGTGACGGGTCACAGCTGCCGGGTGCCCAGCTGAGTAAAAATTCCACACAGTTTTCTTCGGGTTCATGTGTCACGGAACCGCAATGGAATCCAGGGGTAAAATCGTAATTGGTGTAAACTTCGCCACTTGGCATCACAGTTTCACCGGTTTTCGCCAGGATATTTTGAATTTGCATATCTGGGGAAGCGGATAGTCTGCCTGCGGTCATGGTAAGACCTTCGGTTTCCGAGGTATATCGCAGTTTCAGGCACCAGTATTCCCAATCTGCTTCAGCGGTTAGGGTACTGCCTGGAATCGTCTGCCCGACTGCCGGGTGCAGTCGTTTACAGCTTGCAATGGCAAGCTGTCCGTCCGCGATCTGCTGAGGGGTGCTGTCCCATGTGCCTTGCGTCAAATCAAGCGTGATAGGGATAGACTGCTGCAATTCCTGTTTCAGATAAACATAAGGGATGTGCAGCATATATTTGCCGGGTTTGGCTTCGCCGAAATCCCAGTCATAGAAATACTGTCCTTCGGTTGGGTTGCTGGAAAAGATACATTCCCCTGTCAGGGTATGCCCGTCAGAGGCAGTCACGGTGATATTCGCTGTTTTGCCTTCCATATTGATGCCGCGGATAATGGATGTCAGCAGCGGCATATCGCCGGTGCTGAGTGGGTAAAGCCCAATGATAAGCCGTTCATTTTCCAGCCGCGGGATGGCAAGCATCCCACCGAGCGCCCCAAATGAAACATAATGTTCTTTTAGATTTTGCTGCCGGGTGCGCTGCATAGGCAGTTCATAGGTGCTGCCCATGATTTCGATGGAAAGCGTGAATGTTTTTTCATCTGTTGGGGCAGGATACTGCCCACTGGTTTTGACAATTATCCTTGGAGAGGGTTCGGTTTCAAGTGAAACCGAACTCCCTAACCGGATAGACTGCCCATCAGTAGTGGGAATAGATGCGAAATACAATGTATCATCATAAATGCTTGTTTCACTGCTGCGCAGACTGTCCCAGGTCTGCATATCGTCCACAGCGCATTCCAGGCGGAGGTATAAATAATCATCCAGCAAAAGGGTATCGGTAATCTGCCCGCTGCCATATTCAGTTTGGATGGGGATTGGCTGTGTAAGTGTATAAACCGGGATATCCGCATGGGCGCTGATGCCATAACCGGGCACAATGCCGAAATATTTCAGCACCGTATATGTACAGGCGGCAAGGGCAGCGATAATAAGCGCAAGCAGCAGCCCAAGCAATAGCGTGCGCAGTTTGCCAAGTGTACGCTGGTGACGTTTTTTCACGGTTTCATAGGGCAGGTTTAAGGAATCTGCAATTTCCTGCACGGTCATGCCATGATAATATTTCATCCGGATAATTTCCGCGTCCTGGGGCCTCAGGGCAGCAAGTGCCCGTTCAATATCAGCGCGGGTTTCCGCTTGGCTGATGGGGTTATCCGGGGCAGGCGCATGGTCTGGCAATGCGCTGGTTTCCCGGATGCTGTTAGCGCGGTAACGGCTGATGGCAAGGTTGCGGGCAATGGCGGTTAAAAACGTTGCCAGACTGCCTTTGCCGGGGTCAAAGCGTTTCCAGTGCAAATAGAACTGTGTAAATGTATCATTGATGCATTCTTTCACATCTTCTGGGTTTGCGATATATTGTTCCATCACATACCAAAGCAGGCCGGTATAATGGGTTACCACAAGGCACATACCAGCTTGGGGGTCTTGTTTGAGTAAATCGAGGATTTCCTCCTGCGGAGCATGGGGGAGGGATGTCTGCATCTGCCTATTCTCCTGACAAAATGGGGGATTTTTATATCCAAACTGAATCCAGCCAGATGGTTGTATTATACTTGCTCGTAAACAAATTTGCAAGGTCAGCATTTCACTTTACTTACAAATAAAAGGGAAAAGCCTCCAGTTTGAGAAAACCAGAGGCTTTTTGATGTGTTATGGGATAAAATTATTTATCAGCGTCTTTATCAGCGTCTTTCAGCATATCTTCCATGGTTTTGTAAGTATCCAGGTCGGTTGGTGCTTCAACCTTAACGCTGTCACCAGTTTCAGTGATTGCGCAGTCCATTACCATAGTCATATCCATGGTCTGACCCAGCATGGTCATAGACATATCCATATCTGCTTTCATATTGCCGATGGAATCGTCCTTTGGGGTAATGGTCATATCGCACTTGGTTAGCTTGACGTCAACATCTTCTGTCATGCCAGTGGAAGCCATAATCTTGCTGATGATGCCATTCATAGTATCTGCATCATAGGCAACGCTAAAGCTGCCGTCGCTGTTCTTTTTGATGTTGTTGAAGGCGGAAATCGGCATATTGCTGTTTGCCATCTTGGCCATATCCATAGCGGACAGGGTATCGCCAAAGCTCATCGGCATTACGATTTTATCTTCGCCGGTTTTCACATAATATTTGCCGTCGGCATAGTAAGCGGACATATCCTGTTCTTCTGCCTTGCCGTCGCCGCCAAGCGCTTCTGCCATGGTGACAGAACCCTTGCCGCTGATGGACATCTGGGATTTATCCAGGTTTTCCATATCCATTTTTGCTTTTGCGTCCATGTTCATTTTCATGGTCATCGCGTCAGTGCCATTCAGTTTTACATTTGCGTCCAGCGCTATGGTCATGCCCATATCGGTAATATCAGCCATTTTTTCATTCAGCGCATTAAATTCCTTGAATGCAGAGAATACAGCCTTGGTATCTGCGGATTTTGCGGAATCAATCGCGCCATCTGCAACAAGCTGGTCAAGCAGGGTATCATGTGCGGCATCCTTTGGCTGTACAGACAATGCGGTGTAGCTCATGGCAACCACATGGTCACGCAGGAAATTTTCTGCATTGTAGTTTGCGGAATCAGCAACGCCTTTTTCTTCCGCGAACTTAATCGCGTCGTTAAACTGGAAGTCAACCGAATCGCCGCTGTCTTGATAGCCCAGCGAACGCAGCAGGAAGGTTGCATACATTTGGGCGGTGCAGGTGTCATCGCTGCCAAATGTGGTAGCGGAAGTGCCCGAAGTTAGGTTGTTTTCATACAGCCAGCCAACATAAGGGGAAGCCCAGCCTGGCACATCGGTAAATGGAGTTGTATAATTTTTCTCGGTTGCTTCTTGCTCGCCGCCGAGCAGTCTGACCAGCATCACAGCAGCTTCGGTGCGGCTGGGGGCGCGGTCAAGTTCATAGCCCTTATCAGTGCCGCTGAACAGCCCCATTTGGTTGAGGGCGTCCGCACAGCCAGTGAAGTCAGCAGCCGCGGCTGAGAAGGTTAGGCTTGTGGTCAGCGCTGCGCCAAGAAGCAGCAGCTTATGAGATTTTTTCATAGTGTTCAATCCTCCTTTAGGTTAACATGGACATTATAGCACACATCTCATGGGTTGTGTTCAAAATGTTACGAAAAAGACATAAAAAATTAAGGCCCGGGTAAAAATAAGAGCACAGCATATACAGCTATGAAAGATAAAGGGTTTCAAACCAGGAAGGGAGTTATAAATTATGGCAGATTTACGCAAATGCGCGGTTATTGGGGTTGGGTTTGTTGGCGCAACAGCCGCATTCACCCTGGCGGACAGCGGGTTATTCTCTGAAATTGTGTTATTGGATGCAAACCGAAAAAAGGCGGAGGGTGAAGCCGCCGACATCAGCCATGGCATTGCGTTTTCACAGCCATGCGTGGTGCGTGCGGGGGATTATGCGGATTTGGCAGGCTGCGGGCTGATTATCATTGCGGCGGGCGCCAACCAAAAGCCAGGGGAAACCCGTATCGAGTTGTTGGGGCGCAATAAGGCAATCCTGAAATCCATCATTGAACAAATCACGCCAGTCAACCGGGATGCCATTCTGCTGGTTGTGTCCAATCCGGTGGACATCCTGACTTATATGGCGCAGAAGCTGTCAGGGCTGCCCGCAGGGCGCGTCATTGGGTCGGGCACGGTGCTGGATACCGCACGGCTCAAACATCTGCTGGGACAGCACCTGCATGTGGACAGCCGCAATGTCCATGCGTTTATCATTGGGGAACATGGCGACAGCGAACTGGCAGTTTGGTCGTCCGCCAATATTTCTGGGGTAGACCTAAATGATTACTGCCGCATTTGCGGCAAGGATGATTCCCGCGCCGCAATGGATCAGATCTATTATTCTGTGCGCGACGCGGCATATAAAATCATAGAAGGCAAAGGGGCAACCTATTATGCGATAGGGCTTGCCGTGCGGCGGATTGCCGAAGCTATCGTGCGGGATGAACATTCTGTCCTGCCGGTATCGAGCATGGTCAGCGGGCATTATGGCATATCCGGCTTGTGCTTAGGGATGCCCTGTATTTTGGGCAGTGATGGCGTACAGGATATCTTGGATATCCCGCTCAGCGAGGATGAAATGGCACAGCTCCAGTCCTCCGCAAAGAAAATGCGTGCGCTGCTGGATGAAATCGGGATGTGATTAACAGGCGGGAGGGGCAAAGCCTCCCCTCCCGCGCTTTCATCATGGCGGGCAAAAAATAAAAGCGTCCTTCTACCACCCATCGGGCAAGAACGCTTTTATCTTTACTTGAGAAGTTCCGCGAGCAGCAACACCTTGTCCACATTTCCTTCAACCTTGAGTTTTCCATCGGCAAAAGCAGTTTGTGGGCTGAGTTTGCCGCTTAGAATTTTTTCAAAATTGGTTTTGGTGATGGTGATTGCCGCATCACGGTCGTTATACTCATATGGCATAACCGAAAGAACACCGTTCAGGATTTCGATATAGAATACGCTGGTAATCTTGCCAGACAAATTCACCTGGATTGCCAATTTGCCGCCAGTTGCAGCAAAATCCTTATCGTTCAGGCGGTTATGTACTTTTGTGATTAACTGTTCCACAGTCATTGCGTTTCACGCTCCTTGATAATATCTTAACGCAACTATTATCTTACATTCCAGCCGGAATTGCAAGTCTTTTTTACAAAACGCATAACTTTTGTAGTGAAATCAGGTTTTTTTCACAAATTGATTGCCACATTTGGGGCATTTAATGTTAATTTTCCCTTTGCCGCGCGGCACGCGCAGCCAGGTTTTACACTGGATGCATTTGTAATATTTGTGAGTTTTGCTGTCATGCAGGCGTGCGTTCCAGTCCAGCAGCCTGCGTTTGCGGGGCAGCCACAAACTGAGAAACCAGCGGTTTTCCGCCTGCCTGCGTTTGCTGTTGCGGGACAGCATCCGGTAATAGCACAATCCCAGCAGTGCCAGCACAAGAAAAGAAGGGAACATAAAGCGAAAAAAGCTGGAAACGGCAAGCAGCAGCAGGCTGACGAGCATGAGAAAACGGTTGAGTGTATCATTGCCATAGCGCCCATACATAAAACGCTGCATAAAGTTAAACATCATATGTCACCTCATGGATTTTATCCGATCCCTTTACCCGCAAAATAGCGTTTAATCCTCCACAGCATTTTCAATCAGCGCCAGCACATCTTCTTTCCCGTCACCTTTTTCGGCGGAAAACGGGATGACTGGCACATCTTCCGGCAACAGCAGCGTCTGCTGGATTAACTGTAAATTATCCTGCTGTTCCCGCTTTTTCACTTTGTCCAGCTTGTTGGCAATCACCACAAATGGCACATCGGCTGCGAGGAACCATCCTGCCATAGTCACATCATCGGCAGTCGGTTTGTGGCGCATATCAACAATCTGGATGCCAAGTGAAATCAGTCCGGAAGCAAAATAATCATCAATCAGCCTGCCCCAGCGGTCGCGTTCTGCCTTGGACACCTTGGCATAGCCATAGCCTGGCAAATCGGTGAAATATGCTTTTTTATCAATTTGGAAAAAGTTAATATGGACGGTTTTGCCCGGCTGGTTGCCAACACGGGCAAAATTTTTCCGCCCAAGCAGTTTATTGATGGTCGAGGATTTGCCCACATTGGACTTGCCGGCAAATACAATTTGCGGCAAGCCGTCTTGTGGGAAATCGGCTGGTTTCACAGCGGAACGGATAAATTCCGCCTGGTGCAGGTTCAGCATAGAAACCCCTTTCTTGTCAGTTCATTGGCGCAGCAAGGTTGCAGGCTGCCCGGTGTGGGGCACAGGCACAATCTGTTGTTCCCGGACGTCGTCTTTGATAACCTGCGGGATGCGATGGGAAAAATCAATTGCAGTTTCAAGCACGGTGTCCATATGTTCCGCCGTGACAAAATGCACATATTCCCGTACAACAGGCACAATTTCAGCCAAATCGGGTTCATTGTCCTTGGGGATGACAACCGTTTTGATGCCAGCGCGGTAAGCTGCCATGGTTTTTTCACGCAGCCCGCCGATGGGCAGCACCCGTCCGCGCAGTGTGACCTCACCGGTCATGGCAACATCATGGCGTACTGGCGCACCGGTTAAGGCGGAAATCAGCGCCGTGGTAATGGTTACGCCGGCAGAAGGCCCATCCTTAGGGATGGCGGCTTCTGGGAAGTGGATGTGCATATCCATTTCCTTATAAAAATCTGGGCTGATTTGCAGCGCTTCAGCGCGGGAACGCACAAAGGTAACTGCGGCTTTGGCGCTTTCCTGCATCACGGTGCCCAAGTTGCCGGTGACTTCAATCTTACCTGTGCCAGGCACAACAGCAACTTCTGCCTGCAGCATTTCGCCGCCAACGCTTGTCCAGGCAAGCCCGTTGACAATGCCGACTTCATCGCGCTTGGAAATCACATCGTCTTTATATTTTGCGGGGCCAAGCAGTTCTTCCAGATTGTCTGCCGAAACGACAAGGCGCTTTACCGCGCCATCGGCAATCTGTTTTGCCGCTTTGCGGCACAGCTTGGCAAGCACCTGTTCCAGCTTGCGCACACCCGCTTCGCGTGTATAGCCGGATACAACTTGATGCAAAATGGCTTCAGAAATGCAAAGCTGGGCTTTTGCCAGTCCATGTTTTTTCATCTGTTTGGGTAACAGGTGGTGCAGGGCAATCTGTACTTTTTCTTCGGCGGTATAGCTGGGCAGTTCAATAACTTCCATGCGGTCAAGCAGCGGGCGCGGCACGGTGCCAAGGTCGTTTGCCGTTGTGACAAAAAGCACATCGGAAAGGTCAAATGGCAGCTCCACATAATGGTCACGGAACGCGTTATTCTGTTCAATATCCAGCACTTCCAGCATGGCGGAAGCCGGGTCGCCACGGAAATCATTGCCCATTTTATCGATTTCGTCAAGCAGAATCAGCGGGTTGCTGCTGCCTGCCTGGGTCAGCGCATGGATAATGCGCCCAGGCATCGCGCCAATATAGGTTTTGCGGTGTCCGCGGATATCGGCTTCATCGCGCACGCCGCCCAGCGACATCCGCACATATTTGCGTCCCATGGCTTCGGCAACCGAACGAGCAATGGATGTTTTGCCAACGCCTGGGGGGCCTGCAAGGCAAAGCACCTGCCCTTTCAGTTTGGGGGCAAGATGTTTGACCGCAAGGAATTCCAAAATACGTTCCTTAACTTTTTCCATGCCATAATGGTCGCGATCCAATATCTTTTTCGCACGTGCCAAATCCCGGCGTTCCCGTGTCATCTTGCGCCACGGAAGGGCAAGCACAGTGTCAAGGTATGTACGGATCACACCGCTTTCCGCGGAGGTACTGCTCATTTTGGCAAGGCGGTCGGTTTCCTTGAGCAGTTTTGTGGTGTGTTCGTCGGGCAGGTCAAGATCAAATATCCGTTCGCGGTATTCCTGCACTTCAGAGATGAGATCCTGTTCGCCAAGTTCAGTCTGGATGACCTTAATCTGTTCACGCAGGTAATATTCACGCTGGTTTTTGTCAATTTGTTCTTTTAACTGGTCTTGGATATCGCTTTCAATTTTGAGGATTTCAGTTTCGCTGGTCAGCAGGCGGATGACGCGGGTCAAACGCTTGGTAATGTTTAGTTCCTCCAAAATCTCCTGCTTGATGGGGAAATCCACCGAAATATTTTGAGCGATATAGTCGGCAATGTACCCAGGCTCACCGCCCGCGGCAACCGCTAGTACCACGTCGCTTGACAGGCGCGGGGCATATTCGGCATATTCCGCAAACCTGTCCTGTACGGTGCGTATCAGCGCCTGTTCCCGGCGGAAAGACGCATGGGGGAAGTATTCCTCCAGCGTTTCGGTATGGGCATACAGGCATCCGCCGTCCTCCAGAAATTCAAACCCAAGCGCACGGGCGCGGGAATGGCCTTCTACCAGCACGCGGATATTATCGCCAGGCATCCGGAGGATCTGTTTGACAATGCAAATGGTGCCGGTTTCATAAAGGTCTTCTGCTTCGGGGATATCGGTTTTCAATTCTTTCTGCGCTGTCAGGAAAATGCACTGGCCATTTTTCATGGCGGCTTCCAGCGCTTTGATCGACATAATCCGGCCAACGTCAAAATGAATCAGCATTTCGGGGAATGCTGTCAGCCCGCGCAGCGGCAAAACTGGCAGTAACCGAATGTTCTGTTCTTCATTCATGATTATTCAGCTCCTATAAGGGGGGTGATTCTTCTAGTCAAGTATAGACGAATCGGTTTGTGAATGCAAGCGACAACATCTGGTGGGATAGGCAAAGGGGCGCGGCAACGCGCCACACCCCCCAGTTATTGTGTTTTCAAAACGTATGTGTTATGCGCTTTTGCCGCTGCGAGGAGCGTCATGCCTGCGTTCAATCACAGGTTTGCCCTCCCGGCGGATGGTTTGCGCATTGATGGTGACATGTGAAATTGCTTCATCCGAAGGGATTTCAAACATCATGCCCATCATCACATCTTCCAGCACGCCGCGCAGCCCGCGCGCGCCGGTTTTCCGGTCGACAGCGATTTTTGCCACTGCCTCCAGTGCTTCTGGTTCAAAATCCAATACCACATTGTCCAGTTCAAACAGTTTTTGGTATTGCTTAACCAGTGAATTTTTAGGTTCGCTTAAAATGCGTACCAGCGCCTGTTCATCCAGGCTGTCTAAACTTACAATGACTGGCAGACGCCCGATGATTTCCGGAATAAGCCCATATTTCATCAGGTCATGCGGCTCAATTTTTGCCAGCAGTTCAGAAATATTTTCTTCCTTTTTGCTGGAAACCGCCGCGCCAAAGCCAAGCCCCTGCTTGCCTGTGCGGTTTTTGATGATTTTTTCAATGCCATCAAATGCGCCGCCGCAGATGAACAGGATGTTGGAAGTGTCAATCTGGATAAAATCCTGATGGGGATGCTTGCGCCCGCCCTGCGGGGGCACATTGGCAATGGTGCCCTCCAGCATTTTAAGCAGCGCCTGCTGTACGCCTTCGCCGGACACATCGCGGGTGATGGAACGGTTTTCACTCCGACGCGCAATTTTATCAATTTCATCCACATAGATGATGCCGCGTTCAGCCAGTTCCACATCGAAATCAGCCGCCTGAATCAGGCGCAGCAGGATATTTTCCACATCCTCGCCCACATAGCCTGCCTCAGTGAGGGTGGTAGCATCCGCGATGGCAAAAGGTACCTGCAAGGTCTTTGCCAGCGTCTGCGCAAGGAGGGTTTTGCCTGAACCGGAAGGTCCAAGCATTAAGATATTGCTCTTTTGCAGCTCCACGTCATCACCGCCGCGGAAAATGCGTTTATAATGGTTGTATACCGCAACAGAAAGCGCAATTTTTGCACGTTCCTGCCCAATGACATATTCGTCCAGCACTTCTTTCAGCTGCTTTGGGGTCGGCAGGATTTCAGGCGGCTCCATGGGAGTGCTGTTGGTTACCACAGCGCGCATACCAAGTTCCTCGTCCAGGATACTGGAGCAAATGCCAATACATTCATCGCAAATATAAACGCCCGGTCCCGCAATCAGCTTGCGAACCTTGCTTTGCGGTTTGCCGCAAAAAGAGCATTTCAGCGTTCTGCTATCGTCTTTGTTTGCCATTGTTTACCTCACTTTTCCGGCGCGGCAGGGGGCTTTTGCCCCCGTACCACGCCGATGATTCCAGAAACCCGCTCATTTTGCAGCCGGCAGTGCAGCACAGCCATCCGGGGGGGGTGGGATTACCGTTTATCGTATACCTTGTCGATCAGCCCATATTCCAGTGCTTCCTGTGCGCTCATAAAGTTATCGCGCTCGGTATCCTGGGTAACGGTTTCAACAGGTTTGCCGGTATTGTTGGACAGGATCTGGTTCATGCGTTTTTTGATAATTTCCAGCCGTTTGAGGTGGATTGCCATATCTGTAATTTGCCCCTGTGTGCCTGCGGACGGCTGATGGATCATAATTTCCGCGTTAGGCAGGGCATAGCGTTTGCCTTTGGCGCCTGCCGCCAGCAGGAATGCACCCATAGACGCCGCCATACCGATGCAGATGGTTGAAACATCGCACTTAATGTAGTTCATGGTGTCATAGATTGCCATGCCTGCGGTGACAGAACCGCCAGGGCTGTTGATATAAAAGGAAATATCCTTATCGGGGTCTTGGGCTTCCAGGTAGAGTAGCTGTGCCACAACCAGCGAAGCGGTCACATCGTTGACTTCTTCCGAAAGGAAGATAATGCGGTCATTAAGCAGCCGCGAATAGATATCATAAGACCGTTCGCCGCCGCGGTTGGTCGGCTCAATGACCATTGGTACCAGGCTCATAGAAAATATTCTCCTTTCAATACCCTTCAAATGGCTTTTGCGTATGAAGGATATGTATGCGGGGAGGCGGGGATGAATTACTCCTCCTCCGAGGTTTTCGTCTGGGGCACAGCGGTTGCGTTTTCGCGCAGGAATGCAATGGCGCGGTCAATTTTCATATCTGCCACAACAGCTTCTTCCGGCATCGCTTTGCGCACCTGATCGACTTCCATGCCATACTGGGTTGCCATATTTTCAAACTCGGTGTTGATTTCCTCAGCAGAAATCTCAATGTTTTCAAGTTCGGCAATCTTCTTGAGCGCGAGTCGCCCCTTGACCTGCTTTTCAGCCTGTTCGGTGAACAGTTTGCGGAAGGAAGCCATATCCGCACCGGAAGCAGCCAAATAATTGTCAATGGTCATGCGCTGCAGCTGGAGGCGGTATTCAAAGTCGCGGATGATGGTGTCAATCTGCTGTTCCACCATAGCGTCCGGCACATCTGCCTGCATACCTTCCACAACCTTGTCAATGATATGCTGTTCAAATTCGCGGTCAGCTTCGGCGTTGCGGGTACGGTTGAGGCGTTCTTCGGTTTCCTTTTTCAGGTCATCAAGGGTTTCGGCAGTGTCAGAAATATCCTTTGCAAATTCGTCATCAATTTCTGGCAGAATGCTTTCCTGTACCGTGTGAACCTTGCACTTAAAGACAGCTTCTTTGCCAGCCAGGTCGTCAGCGGTGTAATCATCCGGGAAAGTGACCACAACATCTTTTTCATCCCCTGCTTTGCAGCCGATGAGTTGGTCTTCAAAGCCTGGGATAAAGGTATGGGAGCCAAGTTTCAGCGGATGGTTTTCGCCCTTGCCGCCTTCAAAGGCAACGCCATCAAGAAAACCTTCAAAGTCAATCATCACAGTATCGCCGTCTTTTGCTTCGCGTTCCACGGTTTCGGTGCGGGCAAAACGCTGGGCAATGCGGTCAAGTTCTGCGTTAACATCTTCCGCGGTGACAGATACTTCCGCACGTTCTGCTTCCAAGCCCTTGTATTGCCCAAGGGTGACTTCGGGTTCAACAGGAACCTTGCACAAAAGGGTGACAGCGCCGGTATCGCCCATATCCTGGATTTCAACATCAGCCTGTGCCACGGGGTTAATTGCAGCTTCGGCAACCGCTTTTTCAAACGCGTCCGGATAGCAAATATTGAGGGCATCCTCAAAGAATACGCCATCGCCATACAGGTTTTCAATCAATTTGCGGGGCGCCTTGCCCTTGCGGAAGCCGGGCACGGCAATATTTTTTCGGTTTTTCCTATATGCTTTTTCCTTTGCGGCATCAATTTCATCAGCAGAAATTTCAACTGTTAAAGCAACAATGCTTTTTTCCAGTTTCTCAACATTTTTTAGTTCCATTTTTGTTTTGATTCCTCCTAAAGATGTATCCAATCTATTTTATCAGATTATCAGGCGGATTTCCAGACCATTTTTACTGTTTTTTTAATTATTTTTTCAGCAAAACCGGGGAAAAGTCCACATGGTCGCCAGAAACAAGGGTAAACGCAATGCCATCCTGCATTCCTTCGACCGCCCAGCGCAGGCTATCGGAATGCAGATGGCCATAAATGCAGCGGGTCACGCCATATTGCTGCATCAGCGCAAGGATTTCACCACAGCGGAAATTAGCGTAAATGGGTGGGTAATGCAGAAAACAGTATTTTTCGCGGTAGCCCGCGGCATCAGCGGCTTTCAGCGAGGCTTCCAGCCGTAAAAGTTCCCGCCGGAACACTTTTTCATCATGCTGCTGTTTAAAATCCTCTTCATAAAACCAGCCGCGGGTGCCGCATAAACCGATATCCCCATAACCATAACAGTTATTGTGCAGGAAATCAATATGCTGGAAGCCGTTTTCATCCAGAAAACGGCGCATTTTTGACATAGTATCCCACCACAGGTCATGGTTGCCTTTGAGGATAATTTTATGCCCCGGCAAACGGCTGAGCAGTGCAAAATCCGCTTTTGCCTCCCGGAAGTCAATGCCCCAGGAAACATCACCGCCAATGACAATCGTATCTTCTGCGGAAACCACTGCCTGCCACCGCTTTTGGATTTTTTCCATATAATCCTGCCAGCGTCCGCCAAAAACATCCATGGGTTTATCGACCGCGCAGGCAAGGTGCAGGTCTGCAAGGGCATAAAGTGCCATTCCCGCCTCCCCGCTTTACAGCGCAGACAAAAGGTCTGTTGTGCCAAGAATGCTTTCTTTGTCCACGGTCAGGTCAAAGCGCGGCTGCTTGCCCGCAAGCGCGGCAAGTGGGGCAGGCGCGGCAAGACCGGTCATGCCGGAAAGCACATCAAGCTGTGTCACATCATCATTTTCCAGCGTACCGCCCAGCGCTTCGACAACAGCGCGGCAGAACTTAAACGGGCTGGCAGTTGACGCGATAATGGTTGGGGTTTTGTCGCCAGTTTCTGCGCGGTAATCCTCATAAACTCGGACGCCAACCGCCGTATGGGTATCGGCAAGGTAATGTTCCCCATCCCAAAGGGCGCGGATGGTTTGCGCCGCTTTGGCATCATCACAGCAGCCCGCCCAGAAATCGGCGGTAATTTTAGCGGAAAGGCTTTCCGGCACAGTATATTTGCCGGTTTCGCTTAATTGCTGCATTAAATTAGCAACCATTCCACTATCCTGCCCGGAAACTAGGAATAATAAACGTTCCAGGTTAGAAGAAACCAGAATATCCATAGATGGAGAAGTGGTGGTATAAAATGGACGGTTGCGGTCATAGGTGCCGCCGCTGCGGAAAAAGTCGGTCAGCACATTGTTGCTGTTGGACGCGCAGATGAACTTATGCACAGGCAGTCCCATTTGTTTTGCAATATATCCGGCAAGGATATTGCCGAAATTGCCGGTTGGTACACAAATATTCACCTTTTCGCCCAGTTTTACCGCGCCGGATTTGACCATATCACAGTAAGCGGACACATAATAAGCAATCTGCGGCGCAAGCCGTCCCCAGTTGATGGAGTTGGCAGAAGAAAACATCATGCCCTCGGCATTCAGTTTATCAATGGTTGCTTTATCGGTAAAAATGCGCTTGACAGCACTTTGTGCATCATCAAAATTGCCGCGGATGGCGATAACCTGTACATTTTTACCCTGCTGGGTGGTCATTTGCAGTTTTTGCATGGGAGATACGCCTTCGGCGGGATAATAAACCATAATTTTTGTGCCAGGTACATCGGAAAAGCCTTCCAACGCGGCTTTGCCGGTATCGCCGGAAGTGGCAACCAAAATGCAGGCGGTGCGCTGTTCCCCGATTTTTTTGAGGGAAGCGGTCAGCAGATAAGGCAGGATTTGCAATGCCATATCTTTAAACGCACAAGTCGGCCCATGCCAAAGCTCCAAGATATGTTTGCCATCTTTCAGGCTGACAACCGGCGCGGTATCCGCGCCGCCGAATTTTTCATCCGCATATGCCTGCTGGGTGAAATCCTGCAATTCTTCCGCAGAAAATTCGGTCAAAAATTTGCCCAAAATCACAGCGGCACGGGATTTATAATCGAGATTCATAAAACGTTCCAACTCGGCAGCGGAAAGCGCGGGCAATGCGGCGGGGCAGTATAACCCGCCATCTGGGGCGATGCCGGTGGCAATCGCCTGCGCCGCGCTGACGCGCAGGCTGGCATTCCGGGTGCTGATATAATCCATTTCTATCCTCCGTTTTAATATGTTATTCTTAATTTTTTAAAGCATTCTATGGATAAACCGGTTTGCGTTATCATAAAACAGCGCATTCACAGTGCTTTCCAAATAATTATGTTGCAAAAGGGTTTCGGCAAGGGCTTCCATATCCCGTGCGGTATCAATGCCTTGCGGCAGCACATCACAGCCGTCAAAATCGCAGCCAAGCGCCAGGCAGGGTTCGCCGCCCCGCGCCATAAAATGTTCAATATGCCGTAAAGCATCATCTAAGGTACAAGGCGCGCCGTCATCGCGCAGAAATGCGCCATATAAATTAATCCCGCATAAGCCGCCGCGCCGTACAATTTCGGAAAACTGTAAATCGGTTAGGTTGCGCAAGTGCCTGCACTGTGCCCGGCTGTTGGAATGGCTTGCGGCAAATGGCGCGTCTGTCAGCGCACAAAGATCCCAGAATCCGCCTTCAGACAAATGGGACACATCAACAATCACGCCCATTTGCACAAGGGTTTGTACCAGCGCTTTGCCGCGCGGAGATAATCCTGCGTCATTGTCCACAGCGGAACCACAGGCATATTGACTCTGGTAATTCCAGCTTAATGTCACCATTCGGACGCCCGCGTCATAAGCGGTTTGAATATGCTCGTCAGTACAAAGCAGCTCTGCCCCTTCGATGGAAAGGAATGCGGCGGCTTTGCCTTTGGCGGCAGCCCGGTCAAAATCATCGCTGTCAAAACACTGCATTAACCAGTCGGCATTTTCCCCAAACTGTTTTTTTGCTTCCGCAAGCAGTGCGCCCAGCCGCTTTTCAGGCGGCAAGCACAGCAGCACTTGTTTGCGGGATATGCCGTCTGGCGGTTCCGCGCCGCAAAATAATGCAAAAAACTGCGCAAAATGGCGATATCCACTGATTTTCTCACGGTCTATCATGAGGTCATTTTGCCGCAGGGCTTTGCCGGTTTCATAACATTCAAACAGGGTGTCACAATGCAAATCAAAATAGTTCAAACCGATTCCGCTCCTTATACGCATCAAACGCATTTTCTAAATGCTGGATTTCTGTTGGCACAGACGCGCCTGCTGCCAGATAAATTTCTATCACATCGAACCGGGGCTGTAATTTTGTGGGGTGTGCATATAACCAGGCTTCAGCAGCCAGGGTCAACTTGCGCTGCTTAGACAGCGTAACCGCTTCGCACGCCCGGCCGAAGCGCATATTTTTGCGCAATTTCACTTCGACAAATAACAAAAATGTATCATTTTGTGCAATAATATCAATTTCGCCAAGACGGGTGCGGAAATTTCGCGTCACAAGCTGATACCCATGCTTTTCTAGGTATTCTGCCGCGAGCTGTTCGCCATAAGCGCCGCGGTTCATGATTGTGCCTCCGTAAGTTCGGGATGTTTTGCATAGAATTTGCGTAAGAAAGTCTGCCGGTGGATGGGGCACGCGCCATACGTTAAAATCGCTTCATAATGGGCTTTGGTGCCATAGCCTTTGTGTTTTTCAAAATGGTATTCTGGATATTGCGCGGCATAGTCAAGCATCAGCCGGTCACGGGTGACTTTTGCTAAAATTGATGCCGCTGCAATCGAAGGGCTTTTCGCGTCCCCACCAATAATGCACGCACTTGGAATCGCCAGTCCTTTGATGCGGTTTCCATCCACCAACGCATAATCGGCAGGAATTTGTAACCCTGCCACAGCTTTTTGCATGGCAAGGAAAGTAGCCTCTAAAATATTGAGCCGGTCAATATCAGTATGCTCTACCAGCGCAATGGAATAGGCAAGCGCCTTTTGCTGGATGATATCAAATAATTGTTCCCGTTTGCGTTCGGTCAGTTTTTTGGAGTCATCCAGCCCGGCGATATCACAGCCAAACGGCAAAATCACCGCTGCCGCGCATACTGGTCCCGCTAAGGGACCGCGCCCGACTTCATCAATGCCGCAAATGGCATGGAAGCCTTGGGGGACACTTTGTTCAATTTCCCAGTTCATCGCCAGTATATTCCTCCGGTGTTTCCAGTGTGATGCGTCCAAGCACGCCGCCGCGGTATTCATCCAAAAATATCCGCGCCATGCGTTCGGTATCAATCTCGCCGCCGCGCATCATAAATCCGCGCCTGCGTCCCGCCTGCTCCAGCAAGGTATAACCTGGGAAATCAGAATCCATAGCGGCGGAAAGGTCTAATTGATAGCGGGAAGTAATGGCTTCTGGTGCATGGGCAGATAAAATCTCAAACAATTTGCACGCCAAGGTTTCGACATCTAAAATATCATCGCGTACAGCGCCGGTTGCCGCCAGCAGCAGCCCAGTGCGTTCATCATCAAATTTTGGCCAAAGGATGCCAGGCGTGTCCAGCAGGTCAATGCCTTCGCTGACGCGGAACCATTGACTGCCCCGTGTCACACCGGGTTTATCTGCGGCTTTTGCCGATTTGCGACCCAAAATCCGGTTGATAAATGTCGATTTGCCCACATTTGGGATGCCAACCACCATTACGCGTACCGCGCGTCCAACTTGCCCTTTTTCTTTCCAGGCAGCAATTTTATCCGCCAGTACGCCGCGTACCGCAGCGGAAAACTGCCCGGTACCTTTGCCTTGGCGGCTGTCAGTTTCCAGCACCGCCCAGCCTTTGCTGCGGAAATAAGATGCCCAAGCACGGGTTTGCTGCGGGTCAGCTAAATCAATCCGGTTTAAAATAATCATCCGTGGCTTGTTACCAGCAATTTCATCCATATCCGGATTGCGGCTGACCATGGGGATGCGGGCGTCTGTGACTTCGCATACGATATCAATATTTTTCAGGTTCTCAAGCATTTGCCGGCGGGTTTTCGCCATATGCCCGGGATACCATTGAATATTCATGCGGTTTTCCCTCCAAAGTTTTCAAGGGGCCAGACAACAGCTAACACGTGCCCAATGACACAGCGTTCATCAATCATACCAAGTTCTGGGCTGCGGCTGTCAGTAGATTGGTTGCGGTTATCCCCCATGACAAACAGGCAGCCTTCCGGCACGGTCTGCGGGAATGCAATGCCTTCATCATCCATCGGCAAATCGAAATCATTGACATAATCTTCTTGCAGTTCTTCGCCGTTGACATACACGCGTCCAAGTGCAAAATCAATATCCACTTGATCGCCGCCGCGGGCAATGACACGCTTGACGATTGGTCCCTGGATGGGGCTTTCTTTGTTGCCGTCATCTTTGTTGAGCACAACAATATCACCCCGCTCTGGCGTATAGCCAAGGTTGCTGACTACCATGACATCGTGGTCATGCAGGGTTGGGAACATGGAGCTGCCGGATACGCCGATTAACCGGACGACAAAAGTAAACAGTAGGACGATAAAAATCAGTGACATAATCAGCGCTTCGCCCCAATCGTATAAGCTGCTTTGAAAACGCCCTTTTTTCTCCTTTTCTTCATCTTCCTCCTGGAAAGGTTCTTTATATTCTTCCATCGCAAATCCCTCCAAGCTAAATGGTTTATGACCTCATAAAATAAATCGATAATATGCCTTTACGAACATTATATTATACCGCCCATTGGGATTGAAACCCTTTTGGGCAGCTCAAAAAGAGAAAGAGGGAAACCGAAGCTCCCCTCTGCATATCTCTTTTTCAGACTTTTTCTGCAACTTTGGCAGCTTTGCCGACACGGCCGCGCAGATAATAAAGCTTTGCACGACGAACCTTACCATTGCGGATAACCTCAAATTTTGCAATATTTGGGGAGTGTACCAGGAAGGTTTTTTCCACGCCGACGCCATAAGAAATACGGCGCACGGTAACTGTTTTGTTAATGCCCGCGTGCTTCATGGCAATGATAATGCCTTCAAACACCTGGATACGTTCGCGGTTGCCTTCTTTGATTTTTGCATGAACCTTTACCGTATCACCAATTTTCAGTTCGGGCAGGTCTGCTTTGAGCTGCTGCTCAGATATAATTTTGACTAAATCCATTCTTGTAGTCATCCTTTCATCCTAGGCATTCATGCTTTTTTCTTACTTCAATCAGGCTGTGCCATAGCTTGGGGATAAAAACCAAATCTGCCAGCCGGCAAGCAGCGGAATGCCCGTTGTCAGTTTTCAATTTTATCACACCAGCGCACAAAACGCAAGCATTATTTTGCCCCTTTGCCCCACTTTTGCGGTGTTTTTGATACACTCGTCATTTTGCCGGGGCAGCAGATTTATTTTCCTTACGTTCTTGCTATTTTGTACAAAACCAGCTATACTGTATATGGCATTTTCAATCATAAAGGAGTGATCCCATATGTGGGCTTATGAAAGCGTTTTTTATCAGATTGTTCCAATTGGATTTTGCGGCGCGCCCCGTGAAAACGATGGCAAAACGATCAACCGCATCAGCAAGGTTGCCGATTGGGCAGAACATATTGCAAAGCTTGGCGCAAATGCAATCTATTTTTCTCCGGTTTTTGAATCGGATAAGCATGGCTATGATACCCGTGATTATCGCAAGATAGACTGCCGGTTAGGCACCAATGCGGATTTTGCCGCGGTTTGCAAAACCCTGCATGAAAATGATATCCGTATTGTGCTCGATGGTGTATTTAACCATGTTGGACGCGGGTTCTGGGCGTTCCGCGATGTTCAGGAGAAAAAGTGGGATTCCCCTTACAAGGATTGGTTCCATATTTCCTTTGACGGCAATTCCAATTATAATGATGGCTTTTGGTATGAAGGCTGGGAAGGACATTATGAGCTGGTTAAACTCAACCTGCGCAATCCGGCAGTGGTTGACCATATTTTTGCCTGTATTCGCGGCTGGGTGGAGGAATTTGATATTGATGGGCTGCGGTTGGATGTCGCGTATATGCTTGACCGTGATTTCCTCAAAAAATTGCGTCAGTTTACCGCGTCACTCAAACCGGATTTCCTGCTGATTGGTGAAACCCTGCACGGCGATTATAATCAGATTGTCAACGATGAAATGCTGCATTCCTGCACCAACTATGAATGCTATAAAGGCTTATATTCATCGCTAAATTCGATGAACCTGTTTGAAATCACCCATTCACTTATGCGGCAGTTTGGCCCGGAAAACTGGACGCTTTATAAAGGCAAGCATTTGCTCAGTTTTGTCGATAACCATGATGTGACCCGCGCGGCATCTATTTTGACAAACCCCAAACATCTGCCGCTGCTTTATGGCATGATGTTTGGTATGCCAGGCATTCCATGTCTATATTATGGTTCCGAATGGGGCGCCGAAGGCAAAAAAGAACAGCATAGCGATGATGTCCTGCGCCCATGCTTTGACGCGCCGGAATGGAACGATTTGACCGATACCATCCAGGCGATGGCAAAAGCACATAAGGAAAGCAAAGCATTATGCTATGGCGATTTTAAACATGTTGTGCTGACCAACAAACAAGCCATTTGGGAGCGGGTTTATGAGGATGAACGGGTACTGGTTGCGATTAACGCGGACAGCGAACCATATACCGCGCATTTTGATGCGCGCTGCGGCATGGCAGAAGATCTGATTACCGGCAAGCCGCATGACTTTGGCGGCGGCAGTGAACTGCCTCCATATTCGGTTGCATTCTGGAAAACAGAACGGTAAAACTGAAAACCATCACACAAAAAGCAGACAATTCATAGGCTGAAAACAGGAGGCTGTTAACCTATGGATTGTCTGCTTGTTTTACTCATGTCATTGGATGCGCTGCTTGCCTGCCTTGCGCTTGGCGCGCAAGGCATCCGGGTGGAAAAGTGCAGCCGCGTTGTGATTGCTGGCGTTGGCGCCGGATGCCTTGCCCTTTCCTTTTTGTGTTCGCATATTTTATACCTGCTGCTGCCTGTCGGCCTTTTCCATTACATAAGCTGCGGGGCATTGCTTGCGATTGCGCTATTATGTTTGTTTGAAGAAGGCTTCAAGCGGCTTTCCGCATATCTTGCGGCGCATACTGCGCCGCTGACCTTCCGCCTGCATGGGCTGCGGGTGGTATTGCAGATTTACGCGGAAACTGCACAGGCGGATGCTGACCGTTCAGGCACGCTTTCGCCTGCGGAAGCGTTGGTTTTGGCATTGCCGCTTTCGCTCGATTCGCTGCTGACGGGACTGTCAATTGCCGCACCGCCAGAAAAAGCGGCTTTTTTGCTAATGCTTTCTTTTGCCTGCGGACTTGCGGCATCAACAGGTGGGGAATGGCTGGGGCGGTTGTTGGGGCATACGGCAGGACAGCTTGCAACGCTTGTCAGCGGGTTTTTGCTGCTTGCAATCGCGCTGGCAAAGCTGACACTTTGACAGCGTATATAGAAACCTTGCAAAACGGGAGGGGCTTGCTCCTCCCGGATTGGGCATTATAATGCCGCTTCAAAATAAAACCAGTTTGCATCCAGTCGGTGAACTATTGTCAGCCCTGCGCCCATGTGATGTAAAACAGCATCTTCTAATGCAGCCCTATGGCTGTTAAAATAGCGGATGGTTTTTTGTTCAGGCGTATTTGTGACAATGGCAGTTATCATCACACACATAAATATTAAAGACAGGATAATCAATTTTTTATGCTTCATCATTTCGCATCTGCAGATTTTGCATCGCCCTTCTTATTTCATCATAGTTTTTGGTTTACTTCAATTTGTTTCCCCCAAATAGGGCTGGAATGGATCGCTGTATTTTTTATGGACAGTGTGCTATAATGAAGGACAAGATAAACATTTTTTCAGGAGGATATCATGAAACTGATTTCATGGAATGTCAATGGTTTGCGTGCATGTATGGGCAAAGGTTTTTTGGAATTTGCCGCCAAAGAACAGCCAGATATTTTATGCTTACAAGAAACCAAAATGCAGCAGGGACAAGCAGAAGTGCCACTCGAAGGGTATCAGCAATATTGGTGCTCCGCAGAGAAAAAAGGGTATTCTGGTACGGCGGTTTTCACCAAAACACAGCCGCTTTCTGTCCAGTATAACCTTGGTATCCCAGATCATGACCACGAAGGGCGGGTAATTACAGCAGAATATGCAGATTTTTATTTGGTTACAGTCTATACGCCCAATTCTCAAGAAGGGCTGAAACGGTTAGACTACCGGATGCAATGGGAAGATGCGTTCCGTGCATATGTCAAAACGCTGGATACAAAAAAACCAGTGATTATTTGTGGAGATATGAATGTTGCCCATCAGGAAATTGATTTGAAAAACCCAAAAACCAATCATGAAAGCGCAGGGTTTTCGGATGCGGAACGTGCCAAAATGACCGAATTATTAGCGGCTGGTTTTGTGGACACCTGGCGGCATTTTCATCCGGATACAGAAGGCGTATATTCCTGGTGGAGTTATCGGTTCCGTGCGCGGGAGAAAAATGCAGGCTGGCGGATTGACTATTTCCTGGTATCCGAGCGGCTGCTTGACCGTGTGACAAAAACTGATATTTTAACCGATGTTTTCGGTTCAGACCATTGCCCGGTGGTGATTGAAATTGCATAACAGAGAAAAGAAACTTTTGCTTCCAGAAATGAAGGAAGAAATCATTGGGCAGCCAGACTGCCAGCCCTTGCCGCAGCGCCCGGATTTGCAGGTAAACCCATTTGAACAACAAGAAGAGGATGCTCTTGCCGATTGGTACAGCGTAGGATATGAACCATGCCCTTGTTGTGGCGCGGATATCCCTGCGAACCCATCATGGGGCTATATTTGCCCTGTATGTTTATGGGAAATTGATGATGATGCCGCGAATGACCCAACCATGCCCAGCGACCAAAACCATGGTTTATCACTGGAAGAAGCCCAACTTAATTTCCGGGCTTTTGGTATTTGTGACCCATGGCTCCGGTGGAAGGATGACCCGTCCGCGGCGGAAGACCAGCCAGAATAATTGCGGTTAGGATAAGCAAAATCCCTGCGAGTTTATCCAGCGTGGCGGCTTCTCGGAAGGCAAAAAACCCAATTAGTGCCGCAACAACAGGTTCTACGGTTGCCAAAATGGAAGCCTGTCCCGCATCGGTATGGGTTAGCCCTGCGGTATAAAGCAGATATGGCAGGACAGTGCAAATTAGCGCCAAACCCGTGCTGCCCAGCAGCACGGCAGGTTTGGCAAGGGCTGTGAGTAATCCGGTAGGATGCGCTAATGGCAGCATCCCAAGCGCTGCAAAAATAAATGAATATACCGTAACCGTTTCCGGTGAATAATCGCGTAAGGCGAATTTGCCGAAAATCGAATATAACGCATAACCAATGCCCGAACCAAGCCCATAAACAAGCGCCAAAGGCGAAATGGAAAAACCGCCGCTGCATATGCCTGTCATGCAGGCACAGCCTGCCATCGTGAGGATTAACGCGATGGCTTTTCCTTTTGTCACTTTTTCGCCAAACAGCAGGCGGGAAAACAAAATCACAAACGCAGGCGCAGTATAAAGCAGCAAGGCAGCAACCGCAACTCCTGCGCGTTCAATCGCGGCATAATAACAAAGGTTGAAAAATGCCTGGCTGGCAATTCCTGTCCCAATAAAGTAAAGCAAATGCCATGGGCGGCGCAGGTGCAGCGCTTGCGGATTGCGCACCGCAAGCCATAAGCAAAGCAGCACTGCCGCAAACCCAAACCGCAAGACAACCACTTGAATTTTATCTAAGCCTTCAGCAGATAAAAACTTGAAAAAGATGGATATCATGCCCCATAATGCCCCAGCACAGGCGATTATCAGATGATATTGATGTTTTTTCATGATTGCCCCCTGCATAGTAATGCGGTCATGGCCTCTGGCGTGCTGGCAAGTAGCGCCGCTCCAGCGGTTTGCAGTTCGGTTTTGGTGCCAAATCCCCATAATGCGCCAAGACAGTTTAATCCATGGGTTTTTGCCCCTTGTACATCATGACGGCGGTCGCCAATCATCAGTACAGTTTGTGCCGCCGGATGCCCAAGACGGCGTAAAACCTCAGCAATCACATCTTCTTTTTGGGAAATACGCCCATCTAATGTCGCACCACAAATTTCTGTAAAATATCCATCCAGCCCAAAATGCACAAGGATGCGTTTGGCTAAAGGTTCTGGTTTTGATGTGGCAACTGCAAGCGTAAAGCCAGCCGCCCGTAAGCGGGACAAGGCTTCCGGGATGCCCGCATAAACCCGATTTTCATATAACCCAATGGTCTCATACCGGGAACGGTATATTTTTTTGCACTGCGCTGCTGTTTTATCGTCCAAATGATGGTTTTCCATAAATCCATCAATCAGCGGCGGACCAATATATGCCGTCAGTGTGGATAAATCTGCAGTTTGGATGCCAGCCACTGTGCGCAGCGCATAATCGACAGATTTCGTAATCCCTTCCTGTGAGTCAGTCAATGTGCCATCCAAATCAAAAAGTAAATACTGATACATTTTTTATTACCCTCAAAACAAAGCGACGGGATTTTTCCCCGCCGCTTTGCCGTATTTTTTTATTTGCCAAGCAGGTCTTTCAGCCGCCCGGCAGCTTCTAAGGTTTTTGCCTGGTCGCCAAACGCCGTCAGGCGGAAAAAGCCTTCGCCATTTGCGCCAAAACCTGCGCCAGGTGTGCCGACAACATTCGCCTTTTCCAGCAGCAGGTCAAAGAAATCCCAAGATTTCATCCCATTCGGGCATTTCAGCCATAAATAGGGACTATTTTTGCCGCCAGTATACCAGATGCCAAGTTCATCCAGGATTTGCGCAAGCACGTTTGCGTTTTGCTGATAATAAGACAGGTTTTGCTGAATCTGTTTTAACCCTTCTTCCGAGAAAACAGCCGCCGCACCGCGCTGAACAATATAAGGCACGCCATTAAACTTGGTGGTTTGGCGGCGCAGCCATAATTTATTCAGGCTAAGCCCATCACGCTGCAATGCCAGCGGCACAATGGTATAACCACAGCGGGTACCGGTAAACCCAGCGGTTTTAGACAGCGAACAGAACTCAATCGCACAAGTTTCCGCGCCCTCAATTTCATAAATCGAGCGGGGTAAAGTATCATCCACAATAAAGCATTCATATGCTGCATCATACAGGATAATCGCATTTTCACGGTTGGCATAATCCACCCAAGCCTTTAGCCCTGCACGGTCATAAGCAGCGCCAGTTGGGTTGTTTGGTGAGCAGAGATAGATAACATCCGCATGGATAGACGCATCTGGAAGCGGCAGGAAACCATTGCTTTCGTTGGCATCCATAAAAATGATTTTCCGTCCCGCCATGGTGTTGGTGTCCACATAAACCGGATAAACCGGGTCAGGAACCAGTACAGTGATATTTGTATCAAACAAATCAAGGATATTGCCTAAATCGCTTTTTGCACCGTCGGAAATAAAGATTTCATCAGCATCCAGCTTTGTACTGTGGGAAGCATAATACCCCTGTACAGCGGTTTTCAGGAAATCATAGCCCTGTTCGGGGCCATAGCCATGAAAAGTTTCCTGTTTGCCCATTTCATCCACCGCATCGTGCATGGCTTTGGTGACAGCTGGGGCAAGCGGAAGGGTGACATCGCCAATGCCAAGCCGGATAATATTTGCATCCGGATGGGCGGCGCTGTATTCCGAAACTTTGCGGGCAATGGTGGAAAACAAATAACTGTCCGCGATATTTTTGAAATTTAGGTTCATCATAATATGATTCAAAACTCCTTACTGGTTTTAAAATTAACAAAGATTGTTTTTTTACACTTCAACCGTGCCTTCAAATACGGTTTCCGCCGGGCCGGTCATTAGCACGCCCTGCTCGGTATAGCGTATGGTCAAATCGCCGCCACGCAAATGGATTAACACATCTTCGCCGCGTTGGGATAACCCGCTGAGCACAGCCGTAACACCAACTGCACAAGCACCTGTGCCACACGCCCAAGTTTCTCCGCTGCCGCGTTCCCAAACGCGCATTTTCAGTGAGCCGTCTGGCAACATATTAACAAATTCTGTGTTTACCCGTTCAGGGAATAATGCGTTATGTTCAAATTTAGGCCCAAGGCGTTCCAAATCCAAGGAATCCACATCTTCTTTGAGAAAGACTACGCAATGTGGGTTGCCCATGGATACACAGGTGATATGGTAAACCCGTTCATCAATGACCAGCGGTGCGTCGACAACGCGGTCACCATCCAGATAAACTGGGATTTTTGCAGGCGTCAGCACGGCTTCCCCCATGTCAACCTGTACGGTTTTTACCTTGCCGTTTTCCGGGAAAAGCTGGAGCGTTTTGAGTCCGCTTAATGTTTCGATGGTAATCTGGGTACGGCTTTCGACCATATGATTATCATAAAGGTATTTGCCGACACAACGGATGCCATTGCCGCACATTTTGCCTTCAGAACCATCGGCATTGAACATCCGCATTTTTGCGTCTGCGGTTTCAGATGGGCAGATTAAAATAATGCCATCACCGCCAATGCCAAAATGATGGTCGGATAAGCGGATGGAAAGGGCTTCCGGATTGGTGATGGTTTGCTGAAAACAGTTAAAATAAATATAATCATTGCCGCAGCCGTGCATTTTTGTAAAAGAAAGTTTCATATAAAAAATATCGCTCCTTCTGTCAAAAGGGATCGGATTTTTGATGTTATCAGAAAATCAAAGCGCCACGGCAGTTTATGCCATGCTGGGTGGCACGCCCTCATTATAGCACAAAGAACAGCGTATTGTAAATCGAAACATCATGATTTTGCCAAGGAACGCATGAAATTCTTTTGCGTCAAACCGATAAGCAATTTGGCAAGGTGCGCGCAGGGAAAATAACAAGGACATATTAGACCTCTTGCGAAATTAAGCTAAGCGGTCAAAGTTGCAGATGCCAGCAA
>CAJUDU010000005.1:0-65301 GCA_910584935.1 uncultured Butyricicoccus sp.
AATATGGCTCTATACTTAGGTTTTGTATCATGTTTCGATTGCATGTGATTTGAGATGAGCTTTAATCAGTGGTTCCTTAGATTTACTGATGGGGCTTGCGCTGTGCGCCAGGCTGATTTTTCAAGGTACTTTAATTGACATCACCAATGGTGCCTATATCCAATGGCTTTACCAGCTTGCCGCTATTTCAGTGATATCCATTGCACTCGCTGCCACCCATATTATTCTAATGTTCCATCTAAATAAGCTAAAAAATACGATAAAGCCCTGCTTTTATGAAAAAGCAGGGCTTTATATCATGCTGAAATTAAATTCTTATTTCAAGTTGAACCAAGCGTCACGACCAAGGAACTGTGCAACATCACCAAGTTCTTCTTCGATGCGGAGCAACTGGTTGTACTTCGCAACACGGTCTGTACGGCTTGGCGCACCAGTCTTAATCTGACCAGCATTGAGTGCAACTGCCAAGTCAGCAATGGTTGCATCCTCGGTTTCGCCGGAACGGTGTGAAACCACTGCGGTATAACCGGCACGGTTTGCCATCTGGATTGCATCCAAGGTTTCTGTCAGCGAACCAATCTGGTTTACCTTGATGAGGATAGAGTTTGCAACACCTAGGTCAATGCCTTTTTTCAGACGGCTTACGTTGGTAACAAACAGGTCGTCGCCAACAAGCTGAATCTTGTCGCCCAGCGCCTTGGTCAGCATATCCCAGCCTTCCCAGTCTTCTTCTGCCATACCATCTTCCAGAGAGATGATTGGATACTTTTCAGCAAAAGTCTTCCACATATTCACAAGCTGTTTCTGGGTCATCTTCTTGCCGGATTTGGGCTGGATATAGCATTTTTCTTCATCGTTCCACCATTCAGAGGAAGCTGCGTCAATGGCAATCATGAAATCTTCGCCAGGCTTATAGCCAGCTTCTTCTACTGCCTGGACAATCACGCGCAGTGCATCTTCATCCTTTTTCAGGTTCGGTGCATAGCCGCCTTCATCGCCAACGCCAGCAGCCGGTGTACCGTTTTCTTTCAGGGTCTTTTTGAGGGTATGGAAAACCTCAGCACAGCGGCGCAGCGCTTCACGGAAAGACGGTGCAGAAACAGGCATAATCATAAATTCCTGGATTTCAACGTTGTTGGTCGCATGGGCGCCGCCATTGAGGATATTCATCATCGGCACTGGCAATGTTTTTGCATTGCAGCCGCCAATGTAATTGTAAAGCGGCAAGCCAAGTGCTTCTGCCGCAGCCTTTGCAACAGCAAGGGATACGCCAAGGATTGCATTTGCGCCCAAACGGGTTTTGTTTGGTGTACCATCAAGCGCAATCATTGCCTTGTCAATGGCTTGCTGGTCAAGGGCATTCATGCCAATCACTTCTTCTGCAATTTCGCCGTTTACAGCGTCAACAGCCTTGAGCACACCCTTGCCCAAGTAACGATCCTTATCGCCGTCACGCAGTTCACAAGCTTCAAAAATGCCGGTAGACGCGCCGGACGGAACAGCGGCACGGCCCATATATGCGCCAGTATCGCCCTCAACATAAACCTCAACTTCAACAGTCGGATTACCGCGGGAATCCATAACCTCACGGCCGATTACGTCAACGATTTCGATGTAACCCTTCATAATAACCTTCTCCTTTGCAATTAGAGTATTACAAAACCAGCAATCCACAGCAAACCCGCTTTCCGCAGGGCTGCTGCGGAAAGGCATGATTTACTTGATCAGCAGGCTTCTGCCTGTCATTTCCTCTGGCTTTTCCAGCCCCAGCAGTTCCAGCATCGTGGGCGCCAAATCTGCCAGCATACCGCCTTTATCCAACGCTTTCACTTCATCGCGCCCAACCAGCACCAGCGGCACTGGGTTGGTGGAATGGGCAGTGAATGGGGAAACCCCATCATTTTCAAGCATTTGGTCGGCGTTGCCATGGTCAGCGGTGATGAGCGCCGCGCCGCCTTTGGCAAGCAGTGCATCCACAACCTTGCCTACGCATTTATCCACGGCCTCTACCGCCTGCACTGCCGCGCTGAATACACCGGTATGTCCAACCATATCACAGTTGGCATAATTGAGGATAATTATATC
Source organism: uncultured Butyricicoccus sp. (assembly GCA_910584935.1). GTDB lineage: Bacteria > Bacillota > Clostridia > Oscillospirales > Butyricicoccaceae > Butyricicoccus_B. The sequence goes on from CAJUDU010000005.1 coordinate 2,086, forward strand.
ATATTTATCAGATTCAATGCGCTTCAGCACCTCATCAGTCACCTCATAAGCTGACATTTCAGGCTTAAGGTCATAGGTTGCAACTGATGGGGATTTAATCAGCGCACGGTCTTCGTTTTTATATTCTTTTTCAATGCCGCCATTAAAGAAGAATGTTACATGAGCATATTTTTCAGTTTCAGCAATGCGCAGCTGATGCAGCCCTTTTTCAGCGATATACTCACCAAAGGTATTGGTCAACACCTGTGGTTTAAAGGCAACTTCAACATTTGGCATTGTCGCGTCATATTGGGTCATGCAGACATAATGGACAGGCAAGTTTCCATTTTCACGGGCGAACCCATCAAAATCCGGATCAACAATCGCACGGGTAATTTCACGCGCACGGTCGGGACGGAAGTTTGCAAAAATAACCGCATCATCCGGACAAACATTTGCGCCTTCGGTAATAATCACAGGTTCAATAAATTCATCGGTCACACCTGCGTCATAAGATGCCTGGATTGCCGCAATCGGATCAGGGTTTACTGGCGCTTTGCCGCGGACAATTGCATCATAAGCACGTTCCAAGCGATCCCAGCGCTTGTCGCGATCCATGGCATAATAACGCCCATCAATGGTCGAAATGCAGCCAATGCCAAGTTCAGCAATTTTATCGACAATTTTCTGCACATAGCCAATGCCGGAAGTTGGTGGGGTATCGCGCCCATCCATAAAGCAGTGGACGCAAACTTTGTCCAGCCCTTTTTGTTTTGCCAAATCCAACAGCGCACAGATATGATCCAAATGGGAATGCACACCGCCATCACTCATCAGCCCAAAAATATGCAGGGTTGAATGGAACCATAAGCACTGGTCAACTGCGTGCAAAAATGCTTCATTTTCAAAGAAATCGCCATCATCAATCGATTTTGTGATGCGGGTCAACTCCTGGTAGACAACACGCCCCGCACCGATGTTGGTATGTCCAACTTCGGAATTGCCCATTTGCCCATTGGGCAAACCGACATCCATACCAGATGCACCAATGACAGTATGTGGGCATTGGCGCAGAAATTTATCCATATTCGGGGTTTTGGCTGTATGGATTGCGTTGCCGGCATCGCTTTCACGATAGCCGTAACCATCCATAATGATAAGGGCAAGCGGATGCTTCCCTGCTGCCGTAACTTTTACAGTTTTGGCTGCTTTTGCGGGTTGTTCTGTTTTTGTTGGTTTTGATTTAAAATCCGCGACAATATCTTTCATGGTCTTCTTTCTGGGCATGAATCACTTATCTCCTTATTCAAGCGTAGGAGAGGGGGATAAGCCCAATTGCCTGTCCCCCTCCCATCCCGGCCAGCGCCAGAATGCGCTGCCTTCATCAGTTCTGATTTGCTGCTTCTACAATTGCGGCAAAATCCGGTGCCTTCAAGGAAGCACCACCAATCAAACCGCCATCTACATCGGGCTGTGCCAGCAGTTCTGCCGCATTGCCAGCGTTCATGGAACCGCCATACTGGATTGTAATGGCACGTGCTGCACGTGCGCCATAGAGTTCACGCAGGCAGTCACGGATTTTCGCGCAAACCTCGCCAGCCTGTTCGCTGGTTGCAGTTTTACCCGTGCCGATTGCCCAGATTGGTTCATATGCAATAATAACCTTTTTAATATCCTCAGCGGTTACGCCTTGCAGCGCAATCTTGACCTGCTTGCGGATGACTTCCATGGTGACATCCTGTTCACGCTCTGTCAGTGATTCACCAACGCACAAAATGGGGCGCAAGCCGTTTTCGAGTGCAACGGTTACCTTTTTATTGCAGGTTTCATCGGTTTCTGCAAAATATTGGCGGCGTTCAGAATGCCCGATAATCACATACTTTACACCTAATTCCTTGAGCATATCGGCAGAAATTTCGCCTGTAAACGCACCCTTCGGCTCAAAGTGCATATTTTCCGCACCAATCGCAATTTTGGAACCCTTTGCGGCTTTTACTGCAGCCTGAATATCGGTGAACGGCACACAAAGTACCATTTCACACCATTTAGTTTTGCTCAGCAACGGTTTCATTTCTTCAATGAGTGCCTTTGCCTCGCTTGGTGTTTTGTTCATTTTCCAGTTACCAGCAATAATTGTCTTGCGATATCTGCGATTCATGTATAATACCCCTTTCAAAATCTTAGCGACGTTGTCAGTCAAAATTTATGTATTTATAGCCGAGTGCGAAACCCGGTATAAAACCAATCCTATTCCCCCCGCTGGGGGCGGCATTCCCCAGCGGGACAAAGCCTGTTTCTTATTTATCGTTGAGGCAAGCAATGCCTGGCAGTTCCAGCCCTTCCAGGAACTCAAGGGAGGCGCCACCGCCAGTAGAAATATGGGTCATCTTATCTGCAAAGCCCAGTTTTTCAACAGCCGCTGCCGAATCGCCGCCGCCAATAATTGAAATTGCCTTAGAGCCTGCAATTGCCTTTGCAACTGCCTTAGTGCCAATGGCAAACGCATCAAATTCAAATACGCCCATCGGACCGTTCCAAACAACAGTGCCCGCATCCGCAACAGCCTGCGAGAACAGCTCCACGGTCTTAGGGCCGATATCCAGACCCATCATACCATCTGGGATTTTGCCGGCTTCACACACAGAAGGCACCGCGTCTGCTGCAAAATGGTCTGCACAAACCGTATCCACTGGGAGCAGTAATTTGACGCCTTTTTCCTCTGCTTTTTTGAGCAGACCAAGCGCCAGGTCGAATTTATCTTCTTCACAAAGGGAGGTACCAATGCTACCGCCCTGTGCTTTGGAGAAGGTGTACGCCATACCGCCGCCGATAATAACGGTATCACATTTATCAATCAGGTTGTTGATGACATTGATTTTATCCGAAACCTTTGCGCCGCCAAGAATAGCAACAAATGGACGTGCCGGATTTGCAAGCGCCTTGCCCATGATGGAAATTTCTTTGCTGATGAGATAGCCGCAAACAGCTGGCAGGTAATCTGCAATGCCTGCTGTGGTCGCATGGGCGCGGTGTGCGGTACCGAACGCATCATTGACATAGATTTCCGCCATATCTGCCAGTTCTTTTGCAAATGTGGGATCATTCTTTTCTTCTTCCTTGTGGAAACGGACATTTTCCAGCAGGATTGCCTGACCAGGCTGCACAGCCGCTGCAAGCGCCTTGGCATCTGGGCCAATAACGTCCTTTGCCAGCTTCACTTCTTGTTTCAGCAGTTCGCTAAGGCGTTCCGCAACCGGCGCCAGGGAATATTTCTTTTTGAACTCACCCTTCGGGCGGCCCAGATGAGAGCACAGGATCACAGCAGCCTTATGTTCAAGCAGGTACTTGATTGTTGGCAGTGCTGCAACGATGCGCTTGTCGTCAGTAATCCGCCCTGTTTCATCCTGCGGCACATTAAAATCACAGCGCACAATAACCTTCTTGCCGTTTACGTCGATGTCTTCTACATTTTTCTTGTTGTAATCCATAGTGACTCTCCTTTGAGCAATTAAATTTTATCAAAACGGACGCAAACCGAATGTTTTATTCCAGAAAGGCGTCCTTTTGGGCAACTTGACTCCTCAGACAGCATTATACTTGTTTTATGCTTAACAATCAATAGAGTTTTTGAAAAATTCCGCAAAATAATCCGCGGTTTGGTGATTATTTTATTTTACACGCCAATGAAAACGAAAATTCTGTATAATTTCACCCCTTGCAAAAGCGCAAACGGCAATTTTCAACCGGTGCGTGGGCTGCCATAATACATCACGGCGAGTGCCTGCGGGCCAGTATTTGTAATCACTGAAACACCGATTGGCCAGCGCTCCACCTTTGGGAACCCCAATCCATACAGGCGTTTTTCCAGCTCCGCAATGCGGTTTTCGGATACATCGCCATAAAGCAAGCCTGCGGTTTGCTGTTCTGGGTTTAAAACCCGGCCATTCACAAAATCGATCATTGCTGGGATTAGGTTCTTTTCGCCGCGTGCCTTGCCGCACACCTTGACCTCACCGGCATAGACATGGCTGATGGGTTTCAGCCCAAGGGCTTCGCCGACAAATGCAGCGCCACCAGAAATGCGCCCAGAGCGCCTCAAAAATTTCAGGTTATAAACACCCAGCACAGCTTCGCACCGTTTCAGGCGGGAGCGTACTACGCCCAAAATCGCATCAAAACTGTCACCCTTATCGCGCATTTGCGCGGCGTCCAAAATCACTCTGCCATAAATCATGGTATAGGTTTCCGAATCGACCAATTCGATTTTCATGCCTCTGCCATATTCTTCGTAAAACATATCACGCGCCATACAAGCAGACTGGAACCCGCCAGAGCCTTTTGCATTCATGATAATGCCCAACATATGGGTAACCCCAGCTTGATGGGCACGGCGGTAAGCATCCAATAGCTGTGACAGTGAAACCTGTGCTGTGGAAGGGATTTCCTCGCTTTCCGCCAGCAGCCGCCAATAAGCTTGCGGTGTGATATCATAGTATTCACGGAAGGTACGCCCTTCATGCATCACCTGCACTGGTACAATTTCGATTTTATATTTTTCCACCAACGCCTGTGGGATATCACAGGCGGAATCCGCAAAAATATGGATTTTTTCCATAGCCCCTCCTTTACCGTGCGGGCGGCAAATCCACCGGAAAACGTCCAGCTTCATCCAACCCGCGGAAACCATCCTGTCTCAGTGCTTCAAAGGTCACAACAGCGACTGAATTCGACAAATTCAGGCTGCGTGCGCCTTCACGCATGGGGATACGCAGGCAGCGTTCAGGATGCGCTGTGAGCAAATCTTCCGGCAGCCCTTTGGTTTCCTTGCCAAACAGCAGGTAGCAGCCATCAGCAAACTGGGCTTCTGTATAAGCGCGGGGCGCTTTGGTAGATAAATACCAATACTCGCCATTTGGGTTTTCCGCAAAAAAATGGGCAAGATTCTCGTAATACCGAATATCCAGCAAGTCCCAATAATCCAGCCCCGCACGCTTTAACTGGCGGTCGCTGACAGAAAACCCAAGTGGTTTCACCAAATGCAGCACTGAACCAGTCGCGGCGCAGGTACGCGCAATATTGCCTGTATTTTGTGGGATTTCAGGTTCGACCAAAACGATATGAAACATGATTCTCCCCTTTGCCATGCAGCCTGCTGTCAGGCGGCAGGCGCTTATTTGAATTACCTTCTAATATCATATGCGAAAAAGGCGTATTTTTCAAGCAATTCTTTCCGATTTCCCGCAAAATCATGCAAAAAAAATGGCGGGGTCATGCCCCGCACCAAAATTTATGCAAAATATGCCCTTGTCTGACGCACATTTTCCTCAATTGCTGCCTTGAGTGCATCAATTGATGCAAATGCCCGTTCCGGACGCAGGAATTTATGCAGCTCTACATGGATAAGTTTCCCATACAAATCACCCTGGAAATCCAGTAAATGGGGTTCAATAGTTGGGCCGCCGCCATCGACAAATGTTGGCTTGACGCCGATATTGGTTGCGGCAATATGGGCTTGCCCATCAGCAATGACGCGGGAAGCATAAACGCCATAAGGCGGTAATGCCATTTCAGGCGGCAATGGCAGGTTGACCGTTGGCACGCCAATGGCACGCCCCACTTTGCGCCCATGGGCAACAGCTCCTGTAATAGTATAGGGATGCCCCAGGAATTTCTCGGCCCGCTCCATATCGCCTTGTGAAATCAGTTGGCGGATATAAGTCGATGACACTACAATGCCATCAATTTTCACATCTGGGATACAGTCATAACCAATGCCCACTTTGGCGCATTCCGCTGCCATACCTTCAGGCGTACCCAGCCCTTTGTAGCCAAAACGGTTATTATGCCCGGAAATAATATATTTCGCATGGAACCTGCCAATGAGCAGCTTATGGATAAAATCACGCCAATCCATCGTGCGCAGATGGGTATCAAAATGCCCGAAAATAACCTCATCCACACCGCCAAGCCGTTTGATTTCATCAGCACGGCCGCCATTGGCGGTAAGCATTGGCACCTGTACGCCGGACATTACTGAACTTGGGTGCTGGTCAAACGTAAAGACGGATGCAATGCCGCCAATTTCCCGTGCCCGCTGCACAGCTTGCTGCATCAGCGCTTGATGACCAAGATGCACACCATCAAAATAGCCCAGCGCGATTGCACGCGGCTGGTTTTCCTGTTTCACTGGGCATCCCCCTCAATCGTTATATTGCTATACTTTATCGAAAATTTTTAAATACAAACAGCCCAAAACCGCCCTTGTCAAGGGCACGCACTTGCCCCAGCATTCGAAAGCCTTTACTGTCATAAACGCGCACCAAAGCACCTTGCTGCTCTGGCATTCCCGCTGCCTGCCGCGGGAATACGACTGCGCCGCGTGCGGCACGCTGCGCGCCTTCCTCAGTCAGCGATACCGCTGGATATGTCAGGAAAAGGCTGTCCACTGGGCGCAGCAAATGGCTGATATGCCCATCTGCCATAGCCTGTTCCACCTGCTGGAGGCTTACGGCCTGCGCAATCGGGTATTCCCCCGCCCGGGTGCGCACCAAACTGTGCATCACAGCCAGTGTGCCAAGCATCTGCCCAAAATCATGGACAATGGTGCGTACATAGGTACCTTTGCTGACCACAGCACGGAATGTGCCCTTTTGGGCATTTTCATCAAAACTGAGCAGCTCCATTTCATGGATGATAATATCCCGTGTCGGGCGTTCCACTTCTTTGCCCTTCCGGGCAAGGTCATATAGCTTCTGTCCATTGATTTTTACGGCGGAATACATCGGCGGTATTTGTTTTTGTGCGCCTGTAAAGTGTTTTAACTTTGCAGCCACTGCCGCCTGTGACGCATACCGCCCAGACATTTGGGTAATTTCCCCTGTACTGTCTTGGGTATCGGTTGCATAGCCAAGCGTAAACCCCGCGATATATTCTTTGTCTTGTGACGCAGCAAAATCTGCCGCACGAGTTGCCCCACCGACAAAAACAGGCAGTACGCCGGTTGCCATTGGATCAAGGGTTCCCCCATGCCCAATGCGCCGGGTTTTGAGGATACTGCGTAATTTTGCAACAACATCATGTGATGTAAAGCCTTGTGGCTTGTCAATCAGCAGGATGCCATGTAAACTTTGTTGTTCCATTTTTATTATATTCTGCTCTCTTGGTAAACTTCTTCCGCTGCCTGTAAGATTAACTGTATTGCCTGCGGCATATCCACATCGGGCGGGAAAGATGCCCCGCCAGCACGCAAATGCCCGCCGCCACCACATTTGCGGCAAATTGCGGAAGCATCAATTTCCTTTGTTGTCCGGACAGATGCTTTGACGCTGCCATCTTCATTTTCAGTTAAAGTCAATCCAGCTTGTACGCCATCAATCTGGCGCGGCAAAGCCGCAATGGCATCCAAATCGTCCATATCCGCGCCGACACGGTTGATATCCTTGCGATATAGTGTTGCCAACGCAATTTTCTTATCATGGAAAAATCTCATCGTATCAAAAATGATGCGTTCCATTTGAAAGCGCGGCCAGCTTTTTACCTCGAATAATTCGCGGTTAATTTCGCCGCCATCCAAGCCGGTTTCCAGACACGCCGCCGCAACCCGCAGGGTATGCGGCACCGTATTGGAATACTTAAAACAGCCTGTATCTGTGGATGCAGCAACATAAATGCAGCGTGCAATCCCTTCTGTAAAGGTAATTCCCAGCGCCATCATGACATCATAAACAATTTCCGCACACGCCCCAGCTTCCGGACGGATAAGGTTCATCCGCCCAATGCCTGGGTTGGAACGGTGGTGGTCAATGACCAAATCAACCCTGTCCTGATACATCAGCGCATTGTCTGGGAAAAGATTGAAATCAGCAATATCTGTTGTGACAACAAAGCGCGGCTGCCAGCTTTCCGGCGGATACAGCCCATCAATCAGCGGCGCGTAGCGACGGGTAATTTCCGAGTTTGGCAGGACATAAGCTGTTTTCCCAATCTGCCGCAAGCCGCGGCATAATGCACCTGCACAGCCGGTGGTATCGCCATCCGGGCGGCGATGGGTCAGGATTAGGATATCTTCTGCCTGCTTTAACATCCCTGCGGCTTGGCTTACGCTCATGCTTCGCCCTCCCCACCCATTTTGCCTTCCCGCTCCAGGTTATGGATAACTTCCGTGATTTTTGCGCCATGGGTAATGGAAGAATCCAGATGGAAAACAAGTTCCGGCGCATAACGCAGCTGCACCATATGCCCGACCTCACGCCGCAGCCAACCGGATGCGGATTTTAATCCCCGCATCACTTCTTTTGCCTGTTCGGGCGTGCCCAAAACAGAAATATACACTTTTGCATACCGCAAATCGCCAGTCACTTCACAATGGGTTACAGAAACCAGCCCATTTTTCACACGCGGGTCTTTGACCGCACGGATTGCTTCTGCCAGCGCTTTCATAACCTCTTCGGAAATGCGTTCAATACGGTTTGACGCCATAAAAAACCAGCCTCCTCTATGGGGGAACGGAACAGGGCATTGCTTGATGCCCTGTTTTTTGATTTATCTTGGTATTTCTTCCATGACAAAGGCTTCAAATACATCGCCTTCTTTAATATCATTGAAGTTTTCAAAGCCGCAGCCGCATTCATAACCGGATGCAACTTCTTTTACATCATCTTTAAAGCGTTTGAGTGAGGACAAAACGCCTTCATGGATGACAATGCCATCACGCACAATGCGTACTTGTGCATTGCGTTGGATCTTGCCATCCTGCACATAACAGCCGGCAATGGTGCCTACACCAGATACCCGGAACGTTGTGCGTACCTCGGCATGGCCGAGCACAGCTTCACGGAATTTCGGGGCAAGCATCCCTTTCATTGCCTGTTCCATTTCTTCAATGCAATCATAAATAATGCGGTACATCCGCATATCCACGCCCTGCTGTGCAGCCGAATCGGCTGCCGCACGGTCGGGACGCACATTAAAGCCAACAATCACAGCGCCGGATGCTGAAGCCAACATGACATCGGATTCATTAATTGCACCAACCGCACCATGAATCACCTTGACGCGAACTTCTTCATTGGAAAGCTTCTCCAATGAAGCACGCACAGCTTCCACGGAACCCTGTACATCACCTTTGACAATGATATTCAGTTCCTTCATCTGACCTTCTTGAATGGAAGCAAACAGATTATCCAGTGTAACTTTATGGAACGCCTTGTTGCGTTCTTCTTTTTCTTTTTCTTTACGCTGTTCTACCAATTGGCGCGCCATTTTTTCATCTTCAACCGCATAGAAAATATCACCCGCGCCAGGCACTTCGCCTAAACCAATAATCTCAACCGGTACAGATGGGCCTGCGGACTTAATCTTACGCCCATCATCATCGGTCATGGCACGCACACGCCCAACGGCTGTACCCGCAATGACAGCATCCCCCGCATGGAGGGTACCATTCTGCACCAGCACAGTTGCCACTGGTCCGCGCCCTTTGTCCAGCTTTGCTTCAATGACTGTACCTTTTGCCTGACGGTTGGGATTTGCTTTCAAATCAGCAACTTCAGCAGTCAGCAATACCATTTCCAGCAGGTTTTCAATGCCCTGTCCAAATTTCGCGGAAATATTACAGACAATGGTTTCGCCGCCCCATTCTTCTGGAACAAGTTCATATTCTGTCAGCTGCTGCAAAATGCGGTCTGGATTCGCGCCTTCTTTATCAATCTTGTTGACCGCAACAATAATCGGCACTTTTGCTGCTTTTGCGTGGTTGATGGCTTCAATGGTTTGGGGCATAATGCCGTCATCCGCTGCTACCACCAAGATTGCAATATCTGTAATCTGTGCGCCGCGGGCACGCATGGACGTAAATGCCGCATGACCTGGCGTATCCAGGAAGGTGATCGGTCTGCCGCCCACTTTGACGCGGTATGCACCGATATGCTGGGTGATACCGCCTGCTTCGCCTTCAGTGACTTTGGTTTTGCGGATCGCGTCAAGCAGAGAGGTTTTACCATGGTCAACATGACCCATCACAACCACAACTGGATCGCGGGGCTGGAGGTTTTCTTCCATATCCTCGGATTCATCAAACAGCTTTTCTTCAATGGTGACATGGACTTCATGTTCTACTTTTGCACCCATTTCCTCGGCAACCAATGCCGCAGTATCAAAATCAATGGTTTGCGAAATAGACGCCATCACGCCCAGTTTCATCAGTTCTTTAATGACATCCGCTGCGGTGCGTTTCATGCGCTGCGCAAATTCGCCGACATTGATTTCATCCGGAATAGAAACCTTTAACTGTACCTTTTTCGCCATCATTTGCTGACGGGCAAGGCGTTTCATCTTTTCCTGTTCTTCCTGACGGCGCTTGGAACCATACTGCTGGCGGGCACGCTGGTCGGATTTTTTGGTCAGCTTTTGCTTTTTCTGCCCAGTAGACTGCATCCGCTCAGCTTTTTCTGTGACCAATGAATCCACATGATCATCATACTTTGCCAGATTGACGTCACCGCCGCCACGGGTATCAATACGGTGTACCTGCTTCACCTTGGAAGAACGCTGGGGTTCCTGTTTGGGCGGCGTACCTGGTTTCTGTTCCTGTGTTTTCTTTTGTTCGGGCTGCTGGGGTTCTTTTTTATCCTGTTTTTTCGCTGGCACGGCAGACTGTTGGGATTTTAACACAGCATCCAAATCCGCCACCTGATTATTCTGTGTGAAATACTCAAAAACAATGCTTAATTCATGGTCATCCAAAACCTGCATATGGTTTTTCGGTGCCTTGGCATAGCGGGTTAGGATATCGGTTACTTCCCTTGTTGGACGCCCAAAATCCTTTGCCACTTCATGCACCCTATACTTATTTTCAATCGCCATTGGCGCTCACCTCCTGATAAATTCGCCCCTGTTTCAAACAGGTTTTTTAAGCGGTACCCTTTTTCTTTTTGCCTTTACGGGCATCTATTCGTGCCTTTTTGCTGGAAATCTCTGCGGCTGCCTGCTGGTTGCCGTTTATGCCTGCAAGTTTATTTGCAAGCGCATTTGCCATGCCAATATCATCAATGGCACAAATTGCGCATTCCCGCTGCAATCCAACCGCGTTGCCTAACGTTTGACGGTCATATGGCAATGCCAGCATTGGGACATTTTTTAGCTTTGCTTTGCGCCGCACACCATCCCCAGCATCAGATGCCAGGCATATTACGCGGCATTTTCCAGACATCGCCATTTCCTTCACCTTATCTTCGCCGCACGCCAGTTTATTTGCCCTGCGTGCCAGCCCAAGCAAGCCCAGGACTGCATCAGCTGCCATGCGGCACCTCCTCCATACGCGCTTGCAGCGCTTCATAGACTTCTTCCGGCACTGCCATGGAAAAAGCTCGTTCAATCGCACGGGATTTCCGTGCTTTTTTCAGGCATTCCAGCTTGGGGCACAGGTATGCACCGCGCCCAGGCGCTTTGCCTTTGAAATCCAGCGACAATTCACCTTCCGGCGCACGCACCACCCGGATTAGTTCCCGCTTGGGGAACATGGTTCGACAGCCTAAGCACTGCCGCATGGGGATTTTCCGTTGCTGCATCCTTCTTTCTCCCTTTGCCTATTTATGCTTCGTCTTCTGTGCCCTGTTCTACCGCCTCGTCAATGGGTTCCGGGCTTTGGCTGACAGGTTCCAACGCTTCCACCGATTCCGTCAGCACCTGTTCTACTTGTTCCATGGCCTCTTCTAAGGACATTTCTACCGCTGGCGCTTGTTCGGGCTGCGCTTCTTGCTGTGCTTCGGATTCTTCTGGCTGCGGCACCTGAGAGGATGGCGCAATATCAATCTTACACCCAGTTAATTTAGCTGCCAGACGGGCATTCTGCCCTTCTTTGCCGATGGCAAGGCTTAACTGATCATCGGGCACGACAACCCGGCAGGACTTACCGTCAGGCTGCATAGCAGCCGCAACAACATCTGCGGGCGCCAGCGCTGCTGATACAAACTTTGCCATGTCCTCTGACCATTTGATGATATCAATCTTTTCGCCGCCTAATTCTTCCACGATATTGCCCACGCGGCAGCCGCGTGCGCCAACACACGCACCAATCGGGTCAACATTGATATCCTGGGAATAGACCGCAATTTTGGTGCGGTTGCCCGCTTCGCGGGCAATGGATTTCACTTCTACAATGCCATCATGGATTTCCGGCACTTCCAGTTCAAATAAACGTTTGACAAGCCCTGGATGGGTGCGGGAAATCATAACCTGTGGACCGCGGGTACCTTTGCGCACCTCAATGACATATACTTTCACCCGTTCGCCTTCACGGAGGGTTTCACCACGGATCTGTTCGGAAGATGACAACACTGCTTCGGTCTTTTCCCCTTGTGAAATCATCTCCAAAATAACATTACCAGTGCGTGGGTCAACACGGGATACGGTTGCATTCAGGATTTCATGTTCTTTGGACTCAAATTCTGACAGCACCATGCCATGTTCGGCTTCCCGAATGCCTTGAATAATGACCTGTTTGGCAGACTGCGCCGCAATGCGCCCAAAAGACCGAGTTGGGATATCAATATCAATAATATCCCCAAGCATCGCATTGGGCTTATATTCGCGGGCTTCCTCTACAGAAAGTTCTTCATATGGTTCATAGACATCATCGACCACGGTTTTGCGAACATATAACCGATAGCTTTTTCCTGCCCGGTCAAAATCTACATAAACATTGTCGGTCATGCCATCATTCATTTTCTTATATGCGGCAATCAGCGCCTGTCCAACGCGGTCAAGCATATAATCAACGGAAATCCCTTTTTCTTTTTCGAGCTGCTCCAATGCAGCAAAAAATTCTGCGTTCATCTTGTCACAATCACTCCTCAAAATTGTACGGTCAGCCGCACAGCGGCAATATCTTTTGGTTCATATACACGGCGCTTGCCCTCTGTATCCAAGGTAACAAACCCATCTTCATAGCCAGCTAATATGCCTTCCACTGTTTTTGCACCATCTATTTGTTTATAAAATTTCACTTCTACCGGCGCGCCAATGAATTTTTCAAAATGCGCGGGTTTTTTCAGCCTGCGCTCTAGCCCCGCCGAGGAAACACACAATGTGTAAGAAGGCATTGCATCAAATTCCTTTGCATCCAGCAATGGGTCTAAGGCGCGGGAAACGGTTTCACAATGTTCAGTATTCACACCATCATCCCGATCAATCGTGACAATCAGCATATACTGCCCGCCTTCTTTTTCAAACTCCACATCCCAAAGCGAAACGCCAGCCGCATCACAAATCGGCTCTACGAGAGCAGTAACGCGCTTTACAACTTCCCTTGCCTGCATAGCATCCTCCTTCAAACCCCGAAACTGTCATCCCGGGTACAACCAATAAGAAAGAGTGGGTCGCCCCACTCTCAAACATCTCATACTTACATAGCATAGTATAACACCAACGGCATGAAATTGCAAGGAGAACGCAAAATTTTTTCCTTTTACCGCCCGGAAAACAGGATTTTGATTGAATCCTTCCAGATTCCCCCATGTATCTCCGCTGCAAATGGTTTTTCCCTGCTTTTTTTCAAAAGGAGGGTTTGCAAAAATGCCGCAAAAGGTTTACATTATTATATATCCCCCCTATTCTAAAAAAATTTACGGAGCCTTATCATGAAACCATCCGTTTTTCCCACCGGGCATTATGCCCGCCAGCTTTGCGCGACACGCGCTTGCCTTGCTTTTTTTGCCGCATGGCTTATCGCTGACACCTTGCTCGATGAATACCCGCTCTTAACCATTTTCCTTGCCGCTTGCTTTGGCGCTGCATTCCTTTTCCCACGAACGCTGTCTGTCTGGCTGCCCCGCATCATCTGGTGCCTTGGTGCGCCTTGTGCCCTGCTGGTTGTCGAACTGCTCAATAATACCAACCCATTTGAAGCTCTTTCGGTGATCCAGTGTATTTTTAACCTCATTTGGTATTACCTCTTCTTTGCCCTGCTTGCGCTGATCTTTGGACGCATCCGCTGTTCTGCCGCAGTTGGCTTGATTCTTTCTTTTATCATCGGGCTGGCAAACCATTATGTCTTAACCTTCCGCGGACGCACCATTTTTCCTTGTGATATTGCCGCATGGCGTACTGCGATGAATGTTGCCAATGCTTTTGATTATACGCCAGATGAAACCATCCTCCGTGCCGCATTGTTTGCTCTTGCTTATTTTATCATGCTGTTGCGGTTGCCGCCGCAAAAACAGCCGCGCCGCCCTTCCCAAAAGGTTGTATTATCCGTCTGCGCTGGTACCATGGTTTATTGCCTGCTGTTTTTTGGCACAAGTATGCTAACCTTTTTGGGCATTTACGCCCAGCAATGGAAAACACAAGCGAACGGGTTTGTTTTAAATTTTACTGCCGCCCTACGTTACAGCATTGTCACCAAACCAGAAGGCTATTCCCTGCAAACTGTGCAAACCATTATGGATGATACTCCCGTGGCTGACAGCCCTACAGGGCAACAGCCTGTACATATTATCGCTGTAATGAATGAATCCTTTGCAGATTTAGCGGCATATGACAACTTGACATTAACCGAAGATCCTACCCCTTTCCTGCACAGCATGACAGAAAACACCATCAAAGGCACTATGTATTCCCCTGTAACTGGCGGCGGCACTGCAAATGTGGAATTTGAGTTTTTAACCGGCAATCCACTTGCGTTTTTACCCTCTTCCACAGTTGCTTATCAGCTTTACTTGAAAGACCATACCCCTTCTTTAGTTTCTCAGTTAAAACCGCTTGGTTATTCCTCTATTGCATTCCATCCCTATCATGCATCTGGCTGGAACCGTACCTCGGTTTATCAATGGATGGGCTTTGATACTCAGCTTTATGATGATGCTGTGACACAGGCAAATTACATCCGCGGGTTTATTTCTGACCAATGCGATTATGAAAAACTCTATGAACTAACCGATGCCGCTGGCGAACAGCCATTATTTATTTTCAACGTTACGATCCAGAATCACAGTGGCTATCGCCTGCCCTGGACAGGGCTGGAACGCACCTCTAAACTTGATGGCGAACTGGAAAACGATTTCCCTTCCGCAGACCAGTTTTTCTCGCTGATGCGCGCGTCTGATGATGCGCTGCGCAATTTGATTTCTCATTATTCCCAAAGCACGGTTCCCACTATGATTATCTTTTTTGGTGACCACCAGCCGCCGCTTGGCAATGACTTTTATGAGGAGCTTTCTGGGAAGCCGCTGGATGAACGCACAACAGAAGAAGTTTTTCGGCAATATGGTACGCCATTTTTCATTTGGGCAAATTATGATATCCCAGAAGCGGAAAACCTTATCACAACTTCTTGGGGACTGCATTTGCTTGCCGCGCAAGCCGCTAACCTCCCTTTAACTGGATATCAGCGCTTTTTACACAAAATCTCTTCCAGTATCCCAGTTATTACACCTGTGGGCTATATTACAGCAGATGGACGATATTCCTCTGAACAGGAAGAAAATTTAACCGCACAGGAACGGATGCTTGTTCAGCAATACCGTTTGCTTGCCTATCATAACCTTTTTGCTGATGAGGAACGGATTGACGCATTCTTTTTGCCAAACTGAAAAACAAAAGCCTTCCCATTTTTTCATCGGGAAGGCTTTATTATCATATAATTATCCGCTTCCGCTGACGAAAAGATATTCGCAGCAGGCGTATCATTCACTGCTCCTGCCGCTGGAATCAACGCACATAGCATCACCAAAGCTAAAACTAGGCTGACTACCCTAATATTTCATATGTCTTTTGCACGCAGCAACCAACTTTAAATAAATAAAAAAAATTTTTTGTTCTATTAGCATCCTTTTCTGCCGGTAAATTTTTTTGTCGCGCACTTGACAAATGACAGATTCTCGGCTATTATATGGCGAAACGCTTGTCCAATCATCCTATACAAAAACATTCCCGCCATAGCATTATGGCGGGAAGAATGGGAGTCTAGAGGGACAATGTCCCTCTAGCGCTGTCCGCGCAGGACCGGGGTGCAGGAGCAGCGCCCCTGCCTGCAAAAAAGGGCTTACCCCAGGAAGCACCTCCCCAGGCTAAGCCCTTTGTACGTTTTATTTTGAACCGTCCTTAAACAAGTTCAATAATTGCCATTTCTGCACAGTCGCCGCGGCGTGGACCTGTCTTGATAATGCGGGTGTAGCCACCGTTGCGTGTCGCGTATTTCGGCGCAGTTTCAGAAAACAGCTTGGCAACAACTGCTTCTTTGGTGATGTATGCCATCGCCTGGCGGCGGGTTGCCAATGTGTTGCGCTTGCCAAGTGTAATCATCTTTTCACACATGGGCGCAACTTCTTTTGCGCGGGCCAGCGTTGTTTCAATGCGGCCATTCTCCAGCAGGAAAGTTACCATCGCACGCAGCATTGCACGGCGATGATCGCTTGTCCTGCCGAGTTTACGGTTTGATGCCATGATTCGTGTACCTCCTGATAAGGTTCAATCAAAATATTCAGATCAGCGGCATGGAACACCGCTGATAGTGCTTCCAGAAAATAGGCGACGCCCCCTCTGGCGGTATGGCGTGCCCTGGCTGGGAACGCTTTTTATTCCTCAGCCCTCGCAAGACCAAGGCCCATTGCCTCTAGCTTGCCGATTACCTCTTCCAGGGACTTGCGGCCCAGGTTGCGGACCTTCATCATATCCTCCTCGGAAGTGTTGATGAGATCCTCCACAGTATTGATGCCTGCACGCTTGAGGCAGTTAAAGGAACGGACAGAAAAATCAAGTTCTTCAATCGTCATTTCCAGAACCTTGTCATGCTGTGCTTCAGCCTTTTCTACCACAGTGGATTTCGAGCCGATTTCCTCGGAAAGGTCAACAAACAGATCGAGATGGTCGCGCAGGATTTTTGCGCCGAGTGAAACAGCATCCTTTGCCGCAATGGTGCAGTCAGTCCAAATCTCCAGCGTCAGCTTGTCATAATCGGTCATATTGCCGACACGGGTATTTTCCACCGCATAATTCACTTTATACACCGGCGTGTAAATCGAATCCACTGGGATAACGCCAATGGCAGTCTGATACTGCTTATTGCGCTCTGCCGGGATATACCCGCGCCCAGAAGACAGGGTGATCTCCATAGATAAGCGCGCATCGCTCATCAGCGTGGCAATATGCAAATCCGGGTTCAGGATTTCTACTTCGCCATCTGAATGGATATCGCCTGCTTTGACCTCGCCTTCGCCAGCGGCCTCAATATATACTGTCTTCGGGCCGTCACAATGCAGCTTAGCAATAATGCCCTTCACATTCAGGACAATTTCGGTGACATCTTCCTTTACCCCCGGAACCGTAGAAAACTCATGCTGTACGCCGGCAATTTTGATGGAACTTGCCGCAGTACCCGGCAGCGAGGACAACAGGATACGGCGCAGAGAATTGCCCAGCGTCGTGCCATAGCCCCGTTCTAGGGGTTCCACAACAAACTTACCATAGGACCCATCTTCAGCAAGTTCTTCACAGTCAATGCGCGGCTTTTCAATTTCGATCATATATAGTACCCTCCTTTACGTTCGGCCAATAAACTTAAATGAATGGATGGAGCACACCGGAAGCCCAGCAGGGAAAACACTCTGCCATATGGAGCCTCCTGGTGCATCCAGGGATCCATAAATGAGGGTTCCGCTTACTTGGAGTACAATTCGACGATCAGATGCTCTGCAACCTCGTAATCAATATCATCACGGGCTGGCATTGCAACAATCTTGCCCTCGAACGACTCGGCAGCTTTATCAATCCACTTTGGCATTGGCTTTTTGCCCTGTTCTTCAAGCAGCGCCTTGAACTTGGTGGTAGAACGGGACTTTTCGCAAACCGCTACTGCATCGCCCAGACGAACCTGGTAAGATGGAATATTCACACGCTTGCCATTGACCGTAAAATGCCCATGGTTGACAAGCTGGCGCGCTTCGCGGCGGGTGTTGGCAAAGCCCATGCGGAAAACAACGCTGTCCAGACGGCGTTCCAGCTCTTGGAGCAGGATTTCACCAGTGACGCCCTGTTTGCGTTCCGCTTTTTCATAATAAGCATGGAACTGCTTTTCCAGCACGCCATAAATAAATTTTACCTTCTGCTTTTCCGCCAGCTGCATACCATATTCAGACTGCTTGCGGCGGGACTGCTTTGGGTTACGTTTGGTTTCCTTGGAGTAACCAAGGACAGCCGGGGACAAGCCCAGGGTCTTGCATCTTTTCAGGATGGGCTGCATATTCTTAGCCATTGGTTTGGTTCCTCCTCTATCTTAGACTCTTCTTCTCTTGGGTGGACGGCAGCCATTGTGCGGGATTGGGGTAACGTCTTTAATCATCGTTACTTCCAAACCAGTAGCCTGCAAAGCGCGGATGGCAGCTTCACGCCCAGAGCCAGGGCCTTTTACATAAACTTCAACCGTTTTCAGCCCATGTTCCATTGCAGCGCGTGCAGCGGTTTCCGCTGCGGTCTGTGCAGCAAACGGCGTGGACTTACGGGAACCGCGGAAGCCCATCTCACCGGCAGAAGCCCAAGAGATTGCATTACCATGCAGATCCGTAATGGTAACAATGGTGTTGTTGAAGGAGGAGCGAATATGCGCTGAACCTTTTTCAATATTTTTGCGTTCACGGCGGCGGGTGCGAACCTGCGCGCCTTTTTTCTGTACTTTAGCCATTTAACTCCCCTCCTTACTTCTTCTTGTTTGCAATGGTCTTCTTCGGACCCTTGCGTGTACGCGCATTGGTCTTGGTGCGCTGACCGCGGACAGGCAGGCCACGACGATGGCGCAGGCCGCGATAGCAACCGATTTCAACCAAACGCTTGATATTCAGACCGATTTCACGGCGCAGGTCGCCTTCTACCGTGTAGTTATGTTCAATGCACTCACGGAGTTTTGCTGCTTCTTCTTCGGTCAAGTCTTTTACGCGGGTATCTGGGTTGATACCAGTTTTGTCAAGGATATCATTTGACAGCTTCCGCCCAATGCCGTAGATATAGGTCAAACCAATTTCTACGCGCTTTTCACGGGGAAGGTCAACACCGGCAATACGTGCCATAGTTTAATCAATACCTCCAAGTATTCCACTGGGGCGTATTTGCAGAACCAGTATAGGGGCCGCCCCCGCTCCTGCAGCGCCGCAGCAATGGCTGCGTGCTTGTCGGTTCCGTTGTATGGTACAAAATGGGCAAATCCTGCCCAGGATAAATAAATGCTTAGCCTTGTTTCTGCTTGTGCTTCGGATTCTGGCAGATAACCATAACCCGACCTTTGCGGCGAATGATCTTGCACTTTTCACAGATCGGCTTTACAGATGGCCTTACTTTCATCGGTTTTACCTCCATCATTTTTTATGGTGGGATGGGACGCAGGCAGCACACCTGCCGCGCCCACTGGCTGCCCAGTCACAAAGGAAGCCTCCGCCCGCTTTTTTACTTGGAACGCCAGGTAATACGACCGCGGGTCAAGTCATAAGGCGACATTTGCACGGTGACTTTGTCGCCGGGGAGAATGCGGATAAAATTCATGCGGAGCTTGCCGGAAATATGCGCCAAAATCTGGTGCCCGCCGGGGATCTCCACTTTGAATGAGGCGTTTGGCAGCGCCTCTATGACGGTACCTTCCAGCTCAATTACATCATCTTTTGCCATAACGTGATCTTACCTTCCTCGGTCAGTTTGAATCGGAAACGGGTCCCGCCCCCTGCCAGGCGGCAAGGACTTTGCGGATCTCGCTGTTGCTCAGGCGGCCGGTTTCCCGGATGCGGCTGCACGTCCAATCGTCACACCTGCCAAGCCGGGTGGTATGCTTGCTTTTTTTGCGCTTGGGACATTCTGCCCTGCGCGCCTTGCCATTGGCAAGCCAGAGCCACTGCCCTTCTTGCCGCAGGACAATAAAACACATACCCTTATCGCGCCCAGCCAGCGAAAGCACAATATCAGAAACCACAATCAAAGTACCTCTCCATCAATATTTGTGAGGATTTCGGGATCTCCGTCAGTAATTGCAACGGTGTTTTCATAATGTGCCGATAATTTGCCGTCCTTTGTGCGGACAGTCCAGCCGTCAGACAGGCGATGCACCTGATAAGTGCCAGCATTGACCATTGGTTCAATGGCAAGCGTCATGCCCCGCTGCAAGCGGATGCCATGGCCTGGTTTGCCAAAGTTCGGCACCTCTGGGCTTTCGTGCAGCTGGGCGCCAACGCCATGCCCAACATAATCGCGCACGACTGAAAACCCATTTGCCTCGACATATGCCTGCACTGCGCTGGATATATCAGAAACGCGGTTACCCTCACGGGCAAACCTGATGCCCTCATAGAAACTCTGTCGGGTCACTTCGATGAGGCGCTGTGCTTCATCTGACACCTTGCCACAGGGAATGGTGCAGGCACAGTCGCCATGGAAACCGCCAATATAGGCGCCAACATCCACTTTGACAATATCGCCCTCATGGACAATCCGTTTTTTTGAAGGTATGCCATGAATGACTTCATTATTCACCGATATGCAGGCGCTTGCCGGGAAGCCGCCGTAACCGAGGAAGGAAGGCACAGCGCCTGCCTTCTCAATCACACGGCGGACAGCCCAGTCAATCTCGTCTGTTGTGACCCCAGGGGCAACAGCATCTGCCGCCGCCTTGCGCGCAAGCGCAGTAATGCGGCAGGCGATGCGCATAAGCCCCAGTTCTTTTGCTGTCTTAATATTTATCATAACTTAGTTGATGCCAAGCGCTTCCGCTGCTGCCTGTTCGGTCATGCGGATGCCCTTTGTGCCATCAATTGCTTTCACCTTGCCTTGTTTTCCGTAATAGTCTTTTAGCGGCTCGGTCTGCTTATGGTAGGTTGCCAGACGCTGCCGGACAACCTCCGGCATATCATCCTTGCGGATGACAACCGCATCGCCGCATTTGTCACAGACGCCGTCTGTTTTGGGCGGGTTATTTTCAATATGGTAGGTCGCGCCACATTTCAGGCAGACCCGCCGCCCAGACATACGCCCTTCAATGACCTCATCCGACACCTCAAGGGAAAGCGCGCAATCAATCTGCGCGATTTTGTCCAGCGCTTCTGCCTGGGGGATGGTGCGCGGGAAGCCGTCCAGGATAAAACCGCCCGCACAGTCTGGCTGCGCAATGCGTTCTTTCAGCAGGTCAATGACCAGCCCATCCGGCACAAGCTGCCCGGCGTCCATAAACCCTTTGGCTTGCTGGCCAAGCGGGGTGTTGTTTGCAATGGCTTCGCGGAGGATATTGCCGGTCGAAACCGACGGTATGCCCATTTTTTCAATAAGGTAAGCAGCCAGCGTGCCTTTGCCGGCACCCGGCGCGCCAAGTAAAATCAGGTTCACTTAAAATGCCTCCCGTCTTAAAAAAACGAAAACCAAAAAAACGGTTTGAAGCCCCTTTTATAATGTCACTTATTCAAGGAAGCCCTTGTGATGGCGCATCATCAGCTGTGCTTCAATCTGCTTGACAGTTTCAAGCGCAACACCAACAACGATGATGACCGATGTGCCGCCAACAGCGACATTCTGCAGGCTGTCCGAGAATGCGCCGACGATCAGCGGCAGCAGTGCGACAACGCCAAGGAACAGCGCGCCGACAAACACAACCTTAGCAAGCGCCTTGGTGATAAAGTCTGCGGTAGGCTTGCCCGGGCGGAAGCCTGGGATAAAGCCGCCGTTCTTCTTCAGATTATTGGCAATTTCGATAGGATTAAACTGGATTGACGCATAAAAATACGAAAAAGCGATAATCAAGATAGCGTAAAGCACAATATAGAACGGGTTATTCTGAGAAAACAGGTTTTTCACAACGCTGCCAATGCTGCCTGGCTGCGGGGTATAGAACATAAACACCGTAGAAGGCAGGGACAGGATGGAGGACGCAAAGATGATCGGCATAACGCCAGTGGCGTTGACCTTAATCGGCAGGAAGGTAGACTGCCCGCCATACATTTTGCGGCCGACAACCCGTTTTGCATACTGGATTGGGATGCGGCGTTCCGCATTGGACATATAAACGATAAATACAACCAGCGCAAGGCCGATGATAATCATCAGCACAGCCAGCAGGGCGCCCCTGCCGCCGCTCCGAATGAGGTTCAGCAGGCTGTTTGCCAGCGATGGACCGCGGGAGATAATGCCCGCAAACAGGATGATCGAGATACCATTGCCAACGCCGTTTTGGGTGATGTGTTCGCCCAGCCACATAATCAGCGCAGTACCCGCGGTAAACGTCATAACGATCACAAACGCAGCCCAAATGCCGGTTTCAGTCAGCAGACTCTGACCACTGAAGCCATTGCGCAGCATGACATAGTAGGAAAAGCCCTGCACCAGCCCAAGGACAACCGCTAGATAGCGAGTCCAGGAGGCGATTTTCTTGCGCCCTTCCTCGCCGCCGTCCTTAACCATATTTTCAAGGGCAGGGATAGCAACGGTGAGAAGCTGGAGGATGATGGATGCGTTAATATAGGGCGTGATCGACATTGCAAACAGGGTCGCGTTCGCAAGTCCGCCGCCGGTAAATACATTGATATAGCTGAGCATACCGCCTGCCTCATCGAGGGTCTTGAAGTAATCACTCAGCAGTTCCGTGTTGATAAACGGCACCGGAATCGAAGCGCCCAGACGGAAAATAAACAGGATGAACAGCGTATAGAGCAGTTTCTTACGCAGTTCGGGGTTCCGCCATGCGTTCTTCAGTGTCTCGAACAACTCAGATCACCTCGGCCTTTCCGCCAGCCTTTTCAATCTTCTCTTTTGCGGAAGCTGAGAAAGCTGTTGCCTTGACCGTTAATTTCTTGGTGATTTCGCCATTCCCAAGGATTTTCACGCCGTCAAGCGCTTTCGAAATCACACCGGTTTCAAGCAGCAATTCTACTGTCACTTCGGTGCCGTCCTCAAAGCGGTTGAGGGTTTCTACATTGACAGGCGCATAAGTTGTACCAAAAATGTTGTGGAAGCCGCGCTTTGGCAGGCGGCGTGCAAGCGGCATCTGGCCGCCTTCAAACCCCGGACGGACGCCGCCGCCCGAACGTGCCCACTGGCCCTTATGCCCGCGGCCTGCGGTTTTGCCGTTGCCGGAGCCTGCGCCACGGCCCTTGCGGTATGCCGGGCGGGTGGAGCCCACAGAGGGCTGTAAATCCTGAAGCTTCATGGTTTTACACCTCCTCTACGATTTCGAGCAGATAACCGATTTGTGCCAGTTTGCCGCGGGTGCAGGCATTATCCGGCTGTTCGGTCACATCATTAATTTTTTTAAGACCCAGAGCATGGGCAGTTGCGATATGCTTTTGCAGGCGCCCTGCCAAACTCTTCTTCAGGGTAATTTTAATCTTTGCCATTTTGCGATTACCCTCCTAATTATAGTTCATTTACAGCTTTGCCGCGCACAGCAGCAACCTGTGCTGCGTCACGCAGGCTTTTCAGCCCTTCGATGGTGGCAGTGACAACATTTTGCGGGTTGTTGGAACGCAGGCACTTGGTACGGATGTCCTTAATGCCAGCCGCTTCTACAACGGCACGCACAGCGCCGCCAGCGATAACGCCGGTACCAGGGGCAGCAGGCTTAAGCAGCACACGCCCTGCGCCGAACTCTCCGATAATCTCATGCGGGATGGTTGTGCCCTTGAGGGAGATTTTTACCAGGTTCTTCTTTGCGTCATCAATGCCTTTACGGATGGCATCCGGCACTTCGGAAGCTTTGCCAAGGCCAAAGCCCACAGTGCCCTTGCCGTCGCCTACGACGACCAGCGCCGCAAACTTAAAGATACGGCCGCCCTTTACAGTTTTAGATACGCGGTTGAGGGAAACGACGGTTTCCTTGAACTCGTCCTCTTTCTCTCTCCTGTCGTTACGGTCAAATTTAGCCATGTTTTACCTCCTCCCCGGCTTAAAACTGGAGACCGCCCTCACGGGCGCCTTCTGCGAGTTCTTTCACGCGGCCATGGTACAGGTAGCCGCCACGGTCGAATACGACGTTTTCAATGCCTTTTGCTTTGCAGCGTTCTGCAATCATCATGCCAACCTTTTTGGCTGCTTCTTTGTTGCCGCCATATTCTGTGAAATCCTTCTCGCTTGTCGATGCGGAAGCCAGAGTCACGCCGCGGGTGTCGTCAATGACTTGTGCATAGATATTCTTTGCGCTTCTGAACACATCAAGGCGGGGGCATTCTGGAGTGCCGGAAACCTTGCTGCGTACCCTCTTATGGCGCTTAAGCCGCGCCTTGTTTGAATCCTTTTTGGAAACCATACAGCACACGCTCCTTCCTTACTTCTTCTTCGCGCCGGTCTTGCCTTCCTTGCGGCGGATATGCTCGTCAGCGTACTTGATGCCTTTGCCCTTATAGGGTTCCGGCGGGCGCTTTTCGCGCACTTCTGCTGCAAACTGGCCAACCTTCTGCTTGTCAGGACCGGAGATGATAATTTTGTTGGCGCTTGGGCATTCAATGGTAATGCCTTCGGGTTCGCTCATCACGACCTGATGGGAAAAGCCAAGGTTCATGACAAGGTCTTTGCCCTGTTTCTGTACACGGTAGCCAACGCCGTTGACTTCGAGTTCTTTTTTGAAGCCTTCGGTCACACCGACCACCATGTTGTGAATCAGGCTGCGAGTGAGGCCATGCAAAGCACGGTTTTGTTTCTCGTCGTTCGGACGGGTGACGAGGATTTCGCTGCCTTCGACCTTTACGGTCATATTTGGATGCACGTCACGGGTCAGGGTTTCTTTTGCGCCCTTAACCGTAACGGTTGTGCCGTCTACGGTGACTGTTACGCCGGCCGGGATGGCAATGGGAGCTCTGCCGATTCTGGACATGGTTCATTACCCTCCTTACCAGACAAATGCCAGGACTTCGCCGCCGACATTGAGCTCGCGGGCTTTTTTGTCGGTCATAACGCCCCGGGATGTTGAGATGATTGCGATGCCAAGACCACGCAGGACTTTTGGCAGTTCCTGTGCGCCGGCATAGACACGCAAGCCAGGCTTGGAAACGCGCTTAAGACCAGTGATTGCCTTTTGGCGGTCTGCACCATATTTGAGGGCGATACGGATGATGCCCTGGGTGCCGTTGTCTACAATCTGGAAATTCTTGATGTAGCCTTCATCGAGCAGGATTTGCGCGATAGACTTTTTCATCTTGGATGCAGGCACATCGACAGAATCATGGCGTGCTGCAGCCGCGTTGCGGATACGGGTCAGCATATCCGCGATGGGATCAGTAATTTGCATTCTTTTGCTCCTTTCAGAAGTTTGGCGGTACTTCGTGGAGGTACGCCCCCGGGTTGCCGCCCACTTTTCTTACTACGCCGCCGTGACCCTTCGATTTCCACAGCGGGTGCATGGGTTAAAAAATAAAAAACGCTGGTTCTGGAAACGACCAGACCAACGATAATTATAACATGGCTCCACGCTGGCTACAATGGAAAAAAAGCACGATTTTCGGGCAGATTTTCCCCCA
The DNA here is from genome assembly GCA_910584935.1 of uncultured Butyricicoccus sp. Taxonomy (GTDB): domain Bacteria; phylum Bacillota; class Clostridia; order Oscillospirales; family Butyricicoccaceae; genus Butyricicoccus_B. Next base: position 27,528 of record CAJUDU010000005.1, read on the forward strand.
TTTGCAGTCAATATGCTTGAAACCTACGTTATAACGGCAGGTCAGCCGTTTTTTATCTGTATGAAGACCACACTGCGGGATTTGAGATCATCCACAGCTATCAGCCAACATACGGTTTTCTGTGCAAAGCACAGTACATCACGCAGTTGCGCGATTACTTATTATGATACACCATTTCGGCTGACAATGCAAGCATTTTTTTCACATTTTTAATGCTATGCGCATGGCACCAAAGGATTATCCCGGCTGAACCGTTACCGCTGGCATACATATTGCAGGAGGTTGAAGCGTTTGCCTGGGGCAAAGCAGCTTATAATTTGTATTTTTCTATCAATTTTTCATAACCTGCTGTATCCCGTAAAAACTGCATTTCCGGGTCTGTTTGCATTTGGTCAAGCAAGGACTAGCGTAATGTTTTCCCCACTTCACTGGCACTTCCTTTGGCAGGCAAATGTCGGTAAAGTGGAGATGCGTTCATATCAACGCCCAGCGTGCGGGCAAGCGTGGGCAGCAGCGTGATATCTGGATAGTTCAGTGCTTTTTCCCATTTGTTAACTGCCATGGCGGATACCCTAACCTTTTCTGCAAGTACTTCCTGTGTCAGCCCCAATGCCTGCCGCCGGGTGCGGATAATCTCATGAATTTTCATAAAAAATAACCTCCTGGTTTATGTTTTATCCTGATTCCATCATACCAGCTCTCGCCCCATGCACAAGCGAGCGCTTCGACAGCAAATCAGTACAAAAATTAACCATAGGTTATTTTCCCTCATCAAATGGCAATAGCAAGAGAACATTTGTCAAAGGGGATTTCACTCAAAGATGAAATCCCCCCGATAAACTGGAAGTTGTCAACCTGTTTTGTCCTTTGCTAAAACAACAAATTAACATCTCCATGAATACAGATGCGAAGCACTCCAATGATAATCAAATGGATTGGATAATATAGATAGAAAAACCACTTCATCCATTTCGCTTTCCCTTTTTCGCTATTGTACAGCTTCAACACAGGATAGACCAACAAAACGCCAACCTGTACCAAAGCATAAACTTTACTCACAAAAAAGAACGATACCACTGCATATAGTGCAACATACAGAAGTATTTCTTTCATCTGTGGCTTTAGGTTTCCCCTTTTCCTATAAATTTTCAATATTGCAAGTACTGCTATGCAGCTCCAATCCGCAGGGAAAGCGCTCCAAATCAATACAAAGATAAGAATATTCTTTCCCCAATTCTTCATTGGCAAATCATTGTCCTGCATCCACAAAACCAAAACCGCAACAAAAAGCGGATACATAACACTGGTCTGATTAAAAACTCCCGTACTAAACGGGATTGGATTTATTCCGAATGCAAAGCAATATGCGAAATGTGAATCACAGCAAAAATTCCCATTCGCAGGATATACCGGTTTACATTATGCGTGTAACAATATCCTTCACACACGAAAAACCACATAATCGGAGCTGTTAAACACCCGACGATATGCAATGCCATCGCCCCCGGTTCAGCGCGGGAAAACCGGGATAAATCAAGTCGCATACATCATAGCGATAACCGCAATTAATTTTAAATGATTTGCATTCAATTGTAGTTGCAGCTTCATATTGCCCCTTCCGCCAATCTCTACAAATTATTCTCATAAATTCCGATTTGTCGAATTATCATGAGTTCAGTATACCATAAAAGCGAATGACATTCAACCTTCGTATAGGCACTAATAGTAGTGACAGGTATATACCCTGTGCTGCTTGTTGGTGGCCAAAAAGCCCCCAAGCCCCCGGTGAGCGGCGCGGCTGCGCCCAATGCACAGCCAGTGGGTCTATACCGGGCAGGAAGGGAGACGAACAGAGCCCCGCCCAGGTCATCACCGGAAGCTCCTGCTTCAGTTCTCCCCTGCCGGTCGTTCACCGCCCTCCAGCCTGTTCCATTTTGCCACAAATGAACCGCAGTCAATGTAATATAGTGGCTTGGTGAAACCACCTTTTATACATTACATCTCACAATATCCTTTTTATATTTTTCTATCTGCTTTTTGATGCAGTTTGAGCATGGCAAACCGTGCAACCGGCTGCGCAATCAGTGCCTCTACCGCAAATGAAATTGCAAAATTACGTGGCCATTTGTAAAAAAACATCCGAACAGGTTCCATTGAAATATGCCGCGAACCAATCCATGTACCGATAACCGTCAAAAAGATTGACATCAGCAGCACAGTACATAAAATATTCGCCAGGATATGTGCATTAAAACTATCTTCTTGTGCAATCAGTTTTGCCGTCATCCATTCCGCGGGCTTGTATGTCAGCAATACCAATACAATCACACTCAGCCAAATAAATGGGACAACCTGCAATGCATCCGCCCACACATACAGATGGAATCCTGCTTCAAAGCAGGTGATAAGTGGTGCAATGAGATTGACCGAAATGACTGAAATAATTGCCATAAATAATGCGAATTCCCGTTTTGTGCGTGGCAGTTTCATAAAAAAGTCCATGATATCCTCCTAAAATTGATATAAAATGAAAAACAGCGTGAAACCGAAAACAATCGATTTCACGCTGAACCATTATACGCGTATCCGCGGATGAAATTTTGAAATTACCAAGAAGCCTTGCGCACGCCCGGGATCTGACCTTTGTAAGCCAGTTCACGGAAGCAGATACGGCAAATGCCGAAATCACGCAGGTAAGCATGCGGACGGCCGCAAATCTTGCAGCGGTTATAACGACGGGAAGAGAACTTCGGCGTCTTCTGCTGCTTGAGTACCATTGCCTTTTTCGCCATGGGGTTTCTCCTCCTTCTTACTTGGCAAACGGAGCGCCCATAATTGTGAGCAGCTCGCGTGCTTCTTCGTCAGTTTTTGCGGTGGTGCAGATGATGATATCCATACCACGGATCTTATCAATCTGGTCATATGAGATTTCCGGGAAAATCAGTTGTTCCTTTAAGCCAAAGGCATAGTTGCCGCGGCCGTCAAAGGAGTTGGCAGAAATGCCGCGGAAGTCACGTACACGCGGCAGCGCAACATTGAACAGACGATCAAGAAATTCCCACATACGGTCGGCACGCAGGGTGACTTTTACGCCAACCGGCATCCCTTCACGCAGTTTGAAGTTTGCAACCGACTTTTTCGCCAGTGTAACAACTGGTTTCTGACCAGTAATCGCTGTCAGGTCGCGTACAACAGCCTCGATAACCTTCGCGTTGCCGTTTGCTTCTTTGCCGCAGCCGACATTGACAACAATCTTGTCAAGCTTCGGAATCTGCATTGGGCTTTTGTACTCGAATTTCTTCATCAGAGCAGGACGAGCTTCCGCTTCATATTTATCCTTTAATCTAGGCATAGCTTCTCCTCCTCTTCCTTAAATTGTTTCGCCGCAGCGCTTGCATACGCAAGCTTTTGCGCCGTTTTCCAGGATTTTATGTGCCGGACGGGTCGGCTTGCCGCATTTCGGGCATACCTTCATGACCTTGCAGGCACGCAATGCGCCTTCGCGCTTAACAATGCCGCCGGTTTCGCCCTGACGGCGGGGTTTGGTATGGCAGGTCACCATATTGACGCCCTCAATAACGACCATACCCTTTTTCGGGTTGACAGACAGGATTTTGCCTTTCTTGCCCTTTTCCTTGCCGGAAAGGACAATCGCGGTATCGCCTGTCTTGACGTGCAGATTGTTCATATTACGGCGGCCTCCTTACAGTACTTCAGGAGCCAGGGACAGGATCTTCATATAATCCTTGTCGCGCAGCTCACGCGCAACAGGCCCAAAGATACGGGTGCCACGCGGGTTCTTGTCTTCCTTGATGATAACAGCCGCATTCTCGTCGAAACGGATATAGCTGCCATCAGCACGGCGCAGGCCCTTGACCGAGCGGACGATAACCGCTTTGACCACGTCGCCCTTTTTCACGCCGCCGCCCGGGGTGCATTTGCGCACCGAGCAGACGATAACATCGCCAATGTTGCCATATCTACGGGTGGAGCCGCCGAGAACACGGATGCACTTCAGCTCCTTCGCGCCGCTGTTGTCAGCCGCACGCAGAAATGTTTCCTGCTGAATCATGTGTTCCCCTCCTTACTTCGCCTTTTCGATGATTTCGACCAGACGCCAGCGCTTGTCCTTGGAAAGCGGGCGGGTCTCCATTACTTTTACCTTGTCGCCGATTTTGCACTCATTGTTTTCGTCGTGCGCTTTCAGCTTGTAGGTACGCTTCATAACCTTTTTATACAAAGGATGCTGTACGCTATCCTCAATCGCTACTACGATTGTCTTATCCATCTTATCGGATACGACTTTGCCCACGCGGGTCTTGCGTAACGCTCTCTCGCTCAACTTCGCTTACCTCCTTACTTTGCCGCAAGCTGAAGCTCGCGGAGAACGGTGTTGACACGCGCAATATCGCGCTTCACTTCAGTAATCCTGTTGACGTTGTCAAGCTGGTTGGTAGCGTGCTGAAGACGAAGGTTGAAGAGGTCCTTCTTCAGCTCAGCGAGCTTTGTCTGAAGCTCTTCAGCAGTCAGCTCTCTAATCTCTTTTGCCTTCATCATTTTTCACCACCATTCTCGGTTTCGCGGGCAACAAACTTGGTTTTGCAGGGCAGCTTATGGCTTGCCAAACGGAGTGCCTCGCGTGCAGTATCTTCGGATACGCCGGCAATCTCAAACAGGATGCGGCCCGGCTTGACAACTGCAACCCAGTATTCCGGTGAACCTTTACCGGAACCCATGCGGGTTTCGGCAGGCTTTTCGGTAACCGGCTTGTCAGGGAAAATCTTGATCCAGACTTTGCCGCCGCGCTTGGTATAACGGGTCATCGCGATACGGGCAGCTTCAATCTGGTTGGAGGTGATCCAGCATGGCTCGGTTGCCATCAAGCCGTATTCACCATATGCAACGAAATTACCGCGCAGTGCCTTGCCTTTCAGGCGGCCACGATGCACGCGACGGTATTTAACTCTCTTTGGGAGCAGCATTAGCGGTTGCCTCCTTCCTGGCGACGATCCTGGCGGGGCGCACGGCGGTCACCGCGGTCATTGCCACGGCGGCGACGGTCGCCATCACGGCGGTCACGGCGGTCACGGCGTTCAAATGCCGGCTTTGGTGCTTCGATAGAGCGGCCAAGGCGCGGACCACCGGTCAGCACTTCACCCTTGTAGATCCAGACCTTGACGCCGATTTTGCCATAGGTTGTGTTTGCTTCGGCAAAGCCATAGTCAATATCTGCACGCAGGGTTTGCAGCGGGATAGTGCCTTCATGGTAATGTTCGCTGCGAGCGATTTCGGCGCCGCCTAAACGACCACCACAAGCAACTTTGATTCCCTTTGCGCCCATGCGCATTGCACGGCCCATCGCCTGCTTCATCGCACGGCGGAACGAAATACGTTTTTCAAGCTGTGCCGCGATATTCTCTGCAACCAGGGTTGCGTTGGTATCTGGGTTCTTGATTTCGATGATGGAAAGCTTTGCTGGCTTGCCAATCATTTTGGAAACCTCTGCCTGCAATTTTTCAATCTTTTCGCCGCCAGGCCCAATCACAAAGCCTGGGCGCGCACACTGGATAAGCACACGGACATCCTTGGTGGTGCGTTCGATTTCGATTGCTGGGACGCCAGCGTCCTTCAGCAGGTCTTTAAGGTATTTGCGGATATTATAGTCTTCCACGAGGAGATCGCCAAAGATATTGTCTTTTGCGAACCAACGGGAATCCCAATTCTTGATTACACCGACACGAAGACCGTTCGGATTCACTTTCTGGCCCATTGTTTAACCTCCCCTTATTCTTTCTCTGCGAGAACCAAGGTTACATGAGAGGTTCTCTTCAGGATGCGGAATGCGCGGCCCTGCGCGCGCGGCATAATACGCTTCATAATCGGACCTGGCGCAACATGGACTTCCTTGACATACAGGTTGCCGGTATCCATGTTATGGTTGTTCTCCGCGTTTGCCAGCGCGCTCTTCAGCAGCTTGGACATCACTTCGGAGGCAGCCTTGGGGGTGTTCATAATGATAGCCATTGCGGTGCCCGCGTCTTTGCCGCGGATGAGGTCGCAGATGAGCTTCATCTTACGCGGGGTCATGCGGACGTTCCTGACAATTGCTTTTGCTTCCATTTGTTCGTCCTCCCTTTACTTGCCATTGTTGGAGGTCTTGCTGCCCGCATGGCCCCTGTAAGTGCGGGTGGGGGCGAACTCGCCCAGCTTATGACCTACCATATCTTCGGTAACATATACCGGCACGTGTTTGCGGCCGTCATGTACCGCAATGGTATGGCCGACGAACTCCGGGAAAATTGTGGATGCGCGGGACCAGGTCTTGAGGACCTTCTTTTCGCCGCTTTCATTCATGCTGATGACTCTTTTGTAAAGCTCAGGAGCCACAAAAGGGCCCTTCTTAACGCTTCTGCCCATATTTCTGTTCTCCTTTCCTTACTTACCACCGCGGCGGCGGACAATTTGTTTATCAGTGCGGCTGTTCTTCTTGCGGGTCTTGTAACCCATTGCCGGTTTGCCCCATGGGGTAACTGGAGATGGACGGCCGATTGGGCTCTTGCCTTCGCCACCGCCATGTGGGTGGTCACACGGGTTCATAACGCTGCCGCGCACGGTCGGGCGAATGCCCATATGACGGCTGCGGCCTGCTTTACCCAGCTGCACATTGGAATGGTCTGCATTGCCGACAACACCAATGGTTGCTTTGCATTCCAGGCGGACGTAACGCAGTTCGCCGGAGGGCAGGCGAATCATGGCTTTGCCGTTTTCCTTTGCCATAAGCTGTGCGCCAACACCTGCTGAACGCACAAGCTGTGCGCCCTTGCCAGGGTACAGCTCAATGTTATGAATCACGGTACCAACCGGAATGTTGGCAACCGGCAGGCAGTTGCCTGGCTTGATATCAGCGGTAGATGAAGAAATAACCTTATCGCCAACCTTCAGACCTTCTGGCGCCAGGATATAGGCTTTTACACCGTCTTCATACTGCACCAGCGCGATGTTTGCCGAACGGTTCGGGTCATATTCAAGTGTCATAACGGTTGCTGGCATATCCAGCTTCTGGCGCTTGAAATCAATGACACGGTATTTTTTCTTGTTGCCGCCGCCATGATGGCGCACGGTGATACGGCCATAGCTGTTGCGCCCAGCCGTTTTTTTCAACTTTTCGAGAAGGCTTTTCTCGGGCTTCACCTTGGACAAGTCCGCCTTGGACAGCGTTGTCATATTGCGGCGGGACGGTGTCGTCGGGTTGAAAGTCTTAATCGCCATTGTGTTTTTCAACTCCTTCTGTTGCTTATCGGGGTGGCATCCCCATATGTGCGGCCTGCTGCCGCGCCCCTGTCGGGGGTTACATCATATTCTCAAAGATTTCAATCTTTTTCGAATCAGGGGTCAGTGTGACAACTGCTTTTTTGATATCCGGGCGCTTGCCGCGGTAAACGCCCATGCGCTTCCACTTGCCCGGGATTTTGATGGTGTTGACCTTTGCGACCTTAACACCAAAAACCTCTTCCACAGCCTTTTTGATTTCGATTTTGCCCGCGCTTGGTGCAACTTCAAACACATATTTGTTGTCTGAAATGCCTTCCATGGAGCGTTCGGTAATAATCGGCTTGCGAATCACGTCATGTGCGAATTTCATTATGCGTATACCTCCTCGAGCTTGGCAACCGCTGCCTTGTCGATGATGAACCGGTCAGCGTTGAGGATGTCGTAAACATTCAGCGTGCTGGCAATGGTGGTGCGTACGCCTGGGATGTTCGCCGCAGAACGGACAATGTTCTGACGGGATTCTGGGGTGACAACCAGGCTCTTACCCTCCGCGCCAATGTTTTTCAGGAAGCCGGCAAATACCTTGGTCTTGATTTCACCCATATCGAGGTTATCAATCACGATGATTTCCTCAGCGGCTGCCTTGGCGGACAGGGCGGAAAGCATTGCCAGACGGCGCAGTTTCTTATTGAGTGTATAGCGGTAGCTGCGCGGCTTGGGACCGAGCGCAATGCCGCCATGTGTCCACTGTGGGGAACGGATAGAGCCCTGGCGCGCACGGCCGGTGCCCTTCTGACGCCACGGCTTAATGCCGCCGCCGCGTACTTCCGCGCGGGTCAGTGTGGACTGGGTTCCCTGGCGCTTGTTTGCCAGATGGTTCTTGACGACCGCGTGCATTGCGGATACGTTTGGCTCAATGCCGAATACGGCGGCATTCAGCTCCAATTCGCCGGTCTGTTCGCCGGCCATATTATAAACCTTTACTGTAGGCATTCGTATTTCCTCCTCCCCTTACTTTCTTGCAGAAGCCTTCTGCGGGTTCTTGCTTACCGAAGCGGACGGACCCTTCTTCTCTGGGTTCTTCTTGACCGTGTTCTTCAGGAACACAATGCCGCCCTTAGGGCCGGGGATTGCGCCGCAAACGGCAATGAGGTTCAGTTCTGGGTCAACTTTAACCACGTCAAGGTTTTGTACCGTGACCTGTTCGTTGCCCAAGTGGCCAGGCATCATTTTGCCTTTCATAATCTTGGAAGGGTCAGAGCAGGCGCCCATGGAACCTTGGTGGCGGTGCATTGGACCTGCACCATGGCTCATCGGGGAACGACCTGCGTTGAAGCGCTTGATAACGCCTGCAAAGCCTTTGCCCTTGGATGTGCCGGTTACGTCTACATAATCGCCAACTGCAAACATATCCGCCTTGATTTCATCACCAGGCTGGAACATGGAGCAGTCTTCAAAACGGAACTCACGCAAGTGCTTTTTCACAGCCGCGCCAGCCTTTTTCAGGTGGCCGAGTTCCGGCTTGTTCAGTTTCTTTTCTTTGACGTCTTCAAAACCGAGCTGGACGGCTGCATAGCCTTCCTTTTCAACGGTCTTGACCTGGGTGACAATGCAGGGACCGGCTTCAATTACGGTTACCGGGATAACCTTGCCGTCAGCGTCAAAAATCTGGGTCATACCGACTTTTTTGCCGATGATTGCCTTGTTCAGCATTTATGTTTTCCTCCTTAAAGGTTATTGGTTGGCAGGGCTTTTGCCTGCCAACTTGACCCCGCCGCGCGTATCGCGGCCAGGCAGCAAGCTACCGGTTGGGTTAGTCCAGCAGTTTGTAGCAAAATAATGAAAATTTCGCAGGATACCTGCTCCTGCTGCCGCGTTTGCCTTAAAGCTTGATTTCGATTTCCACGCCAGCGGGCAAATCCAGGGTCATTAACGATTCCACAGTTTTCTGGCCCGGATTTACGATATCAATCAGGCGTTTATGGGTACGGCGTTCAAATTGTTCACGGCTATCCTTATATTTATGGACAGCGCGCAGGATGGTAATGATTTCTTTTTCAGTCGGCAGCGGGATGGGACCGGAAACTTTTGCGCCGGTGCGCTTTGCGGTTTCAACGATTTTTTCTGCGGACTGGTCAATCAGCTCATGGTCGTATGCCTTTAAACGGATACGAATTTTTTCAGCGTTTGCCATTTTGGGGTTTCCTCCTTAATTGTCGTACAGCTTAATGATAAAGTGTCGACTGGTTACGGAGAGATACTGCAACCCTGCCCCGCGTATCGCGGGCGGGCATGAAAATAACCGGCTGCATTTTCGCCAATCCGGTCAGGTGGACGCAGGCGGTTCCAGCGGTCGGCTGCCCGGCATAAACCGGAAGTCCCGAACTGACACAGGAACATTGCGTTTTACAAATAAGCAGTTTTCTCAACCGCCCGATTGTCGGACCTACTCCGCCGAAGTTACCTGGGGCTGCCCCAGCAATCTCCGACATCATCGCTTTTTCCTGATTTCTCACAGGTGCTTTTATAGATTACATCATTCTGCCTGTATTGTCAAGAGGAATTTTGAATTTTTTTTGCGGCAAGCGGCACAATCCGCAAATTTATAATAGCAATCCTCTGTGCAGCCTGCTATAATATCCATAACCAAATGAAACAATCTGCATAAGGGGACTTTTAAAATATGATTCATATGTATGCAATCCCAACCAACACACTGGCATCCCCCTGCCCAGGGCAGCCCCGTATGGCATACCTTACTGATTCGATGGCAAGCGGCGGCGCCGCGCTGCGTGCTGTCCACAGCCATACAGAAATTGTGGAAATCAGCTTTGTTTATGAAGGTCATGGCACCCATTATATTGATGGATGGGAGTACCACAGCACACCAGGCGATATCCTGCTTTACCCGGCAAACCGACTGCACCAGGATTGCGCCGCCAATGATGAACAGATGCGGCTGTTCCTTTGCGGCATCATTGGGCTTGACACTATATCCGCTTGGGATGCCCTGCCCCCAAACCGCCGCCTTCTCAAAAGCGGACGGTATGCTGATTTTATCTTGCAGGGATTTCGGGTGCTCGAATATGATTTGAAAGGACAGCTGTTAGAGGCACCCCTGCTTGCACAGGGGTTTTTACAGTCGCTTTTGACAATTATCCATGCTTTGCAGGACGAAGCCCAGGATATTCCCAGCGCCGAAGGCGCCGCTAGTTTGGCAGAGGAAATGCGCCAATATATCGACCAGAATTATGCACAGAGTTTTTCGCTGGATGATTTGGCACAGCAATTTCATATTAACCGGTTCTATGCTTCCCATGTGTTTTCAGAATGCTTTGGCAGCTCGCCCATGCAGTACCGCACACGCAGGCGCATTGACGAGGCACAATCTCTGCTGACCAGTACCGATGGAAACATTACGTATATCGCTAGTATTGTGGGCTATGACGACCCAAACCGGTTTACCCAAGTATTTTCCAAACTCGTCGGCATATCCCCACGGAAATACCGCGACCAGAATTTACGCCCCTAGTCGCCAAAACAATTTGCCTTAACTGAAATAAATTTCTATCATATATCTACACAAAACGTGTGATTTATCGCTTATATTTCGCGATAAAGCCCTGCCGCATCATTTTTCAGCACATGGTCTGCCACTGCCAGTACCTCTACTTTCATCGTGCGTTGTCCAAATGCGATTTCTATAATATCGCCAACTTTTACTTGATAAGACGCCTTTGCCGCTCGCCCATTTACCATAATGCGCGCCGCATCACAGGCGTCGTTTGCAATGGTGCGCCGTTTAATTAGGCGCGATACTTTTAAATATTTGTCTAACCGCATGGATTCACCTTTTCCTTTAACTGTCGGCTCGGTTCAAACACCGGCACTACTGCCGCCGGTACAGGCAAAGGTTCACCCGTGACCGGGTGCCTTCCTGTAAATGCTGCGCGGCGACGGGTCTTGAATGTGCCAAACCCTGGAAACTGTACTTTTTCCCCATCCTGTATGGCTTGCACAATACATTCCAGCACAGCATCGGTCAAATATTCCGCGTCCCGCCTGGTCATGCCGGTTTTGCCTGCAACCCGATAAATAAATTCACTTTTGGTCATGCCTGCCCTCCGGCGTGCTTTGCTTGCTGCCAAAGCGTTTCTAATTCTACTTGGGTCATGGCAGAAAATTCCCGGTTTTGTGCTGTGGCTTGCTGCTCTGCTATCGTAAACCGTTGGATGAATTTATCGGTTGCGCGTTCCAGTGCTTGTTCTGGCTCCACACCCGCAAACCGTGCCAAGTGCACAGCGGCAAAAAATAGATCGCCGATTTCATCGGCAAGATCACCATCCCCGGCAAAAGCACGCTCAACCTCTACAAGCTCCTCATGGGCTTTCGCCAAGGCATTGCTGGCATTTTCCCAATCAAATCCGGCTTTTGACGCCTTTTTCAGCACTTTATCTGCACGGATAAGCGCTGGCAGCGACCGCGCAACACTTTCTAAACCATCAGCAGCAGTTTGCTGGTGCTTTTCAGTTTTCTTGAGATCTTCCCAATTGCCCAAGATTTCTTCGGTGGATTGCACTTTGGTATCTCCAAAAATATGCGGGTGCCGGAAAATGAGTTTTTTGCAAATGCCATCCGCAACATCTTGGATATCAAAAACACCTTTTTCTTTTTCCATTTGAGCATGAAACACCACTTGCAGCAGGACATCGCCCAATTCTTCCTGTAATAACACCGCATCGTCATTGTCAATGGCTTCGATTGCTTCGTAGGTTTCTTCAATGAAATTGCGGCGTATAGAATGGTGGTCTTGTTCCCTGTCCCACATACAGCCGCCTGGCGCACGCAGGATTTCCATAATGTGAAGCAAATCTTCAAATGTATAGTTTTCTTTAAACGTGAAGTCTAACATAATTCCCTCTAGTTATTTAATTTTCAGTAATTTTACAAGTTTCTTACCGCCCGGCAGCAACAGGATATCTTCTTTTTCCAGCGCGGAAAGCGCCAGCAACAAGACAAGATAAACCATGCCTGCCACGGCAATTGCTGCCAAAACCGCTACGCTGCCAAACTGCGGCGCAAGCAAGCGATGGATAATGGAAGCAGCGGCACCCATGCCCATACAGGCGGCAAATGGGCGCATAAATAGTTTATCCAGTTTTGGCAATTGAATATAACGCCGCAGCCACCACAAATTCAGCGCGGCGATGAGTGTGTAACAGGCAATTGTGCCGATTGGCGCACCATAAATATGGATTGCCTGATGTCCAACCAACAAGTAGTTCAGTACAATTTTGCAAACGCCACCAAACAGCATGGTCAGTACAGGGACTTTGACCTGCCCAATTGCCTGCAAAATTGCATTGGACAGCCCGACAAGCGCAACCGCAGGGATTGCTAACGCTAAAATGCAAAGCAGGTTGCCACCCAAGGCTGGGTCAAGCATCGGATTTTTGGCAAATACAGGGTCATCCGCAAAAAGCAGCGAAATAATTGGGTGTGCCAGCACCACATAACCCACGCAGGAAGGTAATGCAATCAGCATAGCAATGCGCATGGCACTGCCCATATTCTGCGCGGCAAGGGTATGGTTTTGCTGGGCATATGCCCCAGCAAGCGCGGGCAATACCGCGGTTGCCAGCGCCGTAATTAGGGTTTGCGGGAAATTGAACATGGTAAACGCCTGTCCGGTATAGACACCATAAAGGGCATTTGCTTCGGATAGGGTGTATCCAATGCCTTGCAGTCGGCTGACCAGCATGGCGGTATCCACCAGTGTAGTCACACTTGTGACCGAACTGGTGAGCGTTACAGGAATCACCGTCAGCAGAAGCACCCGCATTAACTGCCTATATGGGCGGCACATATCATTCAATGCGGCGGTTCTGGTTGTTTTCCGCCCAAACCCGGCATAAAGCAGCATCACAAGCGCCGCTAAAGCTTCACCGGCGGTGACACCCAAAATGGCACAGGCAGCTTTTTCCGGGTCATCCAGCCCAGCGGCTGCGGCACGCGAGGCAAAAAACAGCCCAAGCATAACTTTGCCCGCCGCTTCAACAATTTGGGACAAAGCGGTAGGCGTCATATTGGACAACCCTTGGAAACAGCCGCGCACAACAGCAATGACCGCAACAAAAAAAACGGCAGGGGCAATGGCACGGATTGAAGCAAATGCCATTGGGTTTTTGCTGGCATTTGCAATCCAGCCTGCCGCGCTGTAAAGCGCAAAGGCACATAACGCGCCAAATGAAATAAAAACCAGCGCGGCTAACCGGGCAATCCGTTTAACTTCACGCGCGCGCCCCAATGCGGCAGCTTCTGAAACCAGCTTGCTTAACGCAACGGGCACACCTGCCGTTGCAATGACAAACATGACGGTGTAATATTGATATGCACTGTTAAATATACCCATGCAGGTATTGCCAATTAAGTGCTGGAGCGGGATTTTAAAACCTGCTGAAATGATTTTAGCAATAAATGTACCAGCGACTAAAATCATAGCGCCCTGCATAAAGGTTTGTTTTTTATTTTTCTGCAAAAATAGCACGCCTTTCTTTGGGATTCCGGCGAGGCTGCTGGTTTATATCGTGTTTTGCCGCGCCAGCCCCGCTGAAAAGCTGCTCCAAGGCAAACTTGCAGCAGGGCAGCAATTTCATACGGATACGGGCATTGCGCCTCATGTGATTGGGGAGATACAAAAACAGGTTCCTATAAAACAGCCTGCACTATTTTTACTTATGCAAAGGCACGCGCTGTTATGTGCCCTGTTTACTTCAGCGAAGTACCACAAGCCGAACAGAACAAATCATCACGGCTGCATTGTTTGTTGCAGACCGGGCAAGTAATGGTTGGTTTCATGGCTGCAAGCTGGGCACGAAGCCCATCAATTTGCCCATGCAAGGCATCAAGCTGTTCCAAATAGCCATCCATTGCATCAGGCGCGACTTCTGTCCCCAAATGGATATCATAGACCAGTTTTCCGATTTCTTTATACAGGATTTCGCTTTCGGTGTTCAAATCAAAAATTTGCAAATTGATTTTGGTTGCCTGTGCCATATCCCCGGCAGCTTTGCCTGCGGAACCAACGGCACGGCTTGCCGCTTCACCGGTTTTCCCTGCGACAATTTTTACTTTTTCCAGCAGCATTGCAACTTTGTTATCCATTTGGGCTAGCTCCTTTCAATTGGGCGCTGACACGCCTCTGGAAATCTATTCTTATTTTAACATCTGGTTGGAGTCATTATACTCCCCTACCCCCAAAAAAGTCAACCCCCACCGGATTCCCTTTTCCTTACTTTGCTTGTCCCTCATTCATACTTAGGCGCAACAAAATAAGCAAAATATCCTTTTCCCATATAGCCATCCGATATGGCAGCAACACAGCTGCGCATTTTTACAGTACTGCCCCAATTCCCATCTATCACAGTAATTTTAACCGTATCTTCATGCGGTTCCACATCATATACAATCGCGGTATGGCTAAGGTGTTTTGCTGTGAGAGATGTTCCATTCAGGGCAAATAAAGCAAGGTCACCCGAACGGGGTGTATAAGTGCCGCCGGCATATACCGTCTGTGCCCAGGTATAATAAGGCGCATCAAACTTGCCTAAATTTGCAGAAGTGCTGCTCCCCAATATACTCGTAGGGACTTTTGCTGCCCTTGCACACCAGGAGGCAAATTCAGAACACCATGCAGAACCATTGCTGCCAAAATAACGCCCATACTCTGTATAATTCTTGCTGCCACGATAAGAACCATCCAACTGGTTTTCCGCATCCCCCTCGCCATAACCGATTTGCGAAAGGGCAACAGCAATAATATCCTGCCGGTACCCCCCCTGTTAAAGCGACATTTTGCAATGCCTGATAATATGGGCTGGACATATATTCTGCCGAAAAGCTAACCTTTGGAAGCGACTCTGCTGTTTTAGGCGAGTTTGCTTTACTGCCGCCCCATTGCTGAACTGCCTGCTTCAGTCGGGTGTATACAACGGCTGTCTGTGCCCGCGTCATATGCGCTTTCGGCACAAAATGCCCTTGTATATCCATGCCTGAAAGCAAACCAAGGGAATAACAGGCTAATACCGCACCACTATGATCAAGATTTACAGTTTCTAAATCTGGAATCTTACTTTCTGCTGCCTGGAGCGTCTGTATATCCGGAAACCTTACCCCCTGGTCATCCATGACATGATACATAATCTGCGCCATATCTTCCCTAAGCAGTTCATATGAATGCTGATTGTCCGCAATGCCGTCAAGCAAATGGTGGAACATTGCCACATCATAATATTTTGCATACCATGCCCCAGATGCTGCGCTGCTTTCCACCTCATCACGATAAAATGCACATGTAAGAATTGTGACAAACTGCGCTAGTGTTATTTTGTCATCGGGGGCAAAAGTGTCTTCCTCTACACCAGCCATCACTTTATCATGATAAGCCTCGGACACAGCATCATATGCCCAATGCCCAGGCTGCACATCCACAAAAGGAGTGCTGCCAGCATAAGCAGGGGTAGTCAATCCGATACATAAGATTAGCGCCAGGAGCACCATGAAACGAAATTTTTTCATGTTACATTTCTCTTCCCCTATATAAACAAAAGCAAATCAGCCAATAAATTCGTGTAAAACTGAAGATTCCGGAATGTAGGGTAAGTAATCAATTGGCGCAAACCGGTTTAAACCTTGTACAGCACCTTGCAGCCCGGCTGCAAGCAGGTTTTCCTCATATTGCCCCAATTTGTTTTGCAAAATCCCGCATAAAATACAGGTTTCATAGGGGATATAAGAATCAATTTTATAAGCTGCTGTATGGCATACCGGGTCAATATACATCCGCTCGCCACGGCGCACAGACTTCCATTGCTGTATCGTAATGTCCACTGGCGCACCACGGAAATTTGCATCCCGCACCGCCCGACGGTAAAACCGCAGCTGGTCTGATGTTAAAACCCAACCATCCATATCCACTTCACTATTCAGTGAAATATATACACCGGTTGAGATCTGTTCCAAACCGCCGGTAATAACATGGTTGAATGCGTGAATCCCTTCGATAACAACCATTTCATCCCCAGAAAGTGATAGGGTTTTTACTTGCTTTGTACGCTGCTTGGTTGCAAAATCAAATGTTGGGATTGCAATTTCCCCGCCTTGCGCCAACTTTGCCAAATGGTCATGCAGCAAAGGCAGTTCCATACATAACGGTGATTCAAAATCTGGCACGTTGTTTTCTTCATCCCATGGGACTTGGTATTCCCCACGGCTTAAATAATAATCATCCATTGAAATTGTTTCCACACGGACGCCCTTTTGATGCAGCGCACGGCGCAAACGGTCAGCTGTTGTTGTTTTGCCGCTTGAGGATGGGCCGCATAATAACACAATTGGGTGTGTTTTCTGCCGCAATATAAGCTGTTCTGCAACAGCATTGATTTGATTTTGATAATGTTCCTCACAAGAGGCAATAAACCCTGCGGGGTCTGTTTTTGCCTGCGTATTCATCCAAGTTAAATCATACTTTGCCATAATATCCCTCCGGGTACGATTCCGGCATTTACCTGCCGGATATTCTATTTCTCTGCAATTAACCGCCTTTTTGCCATATCAATACGGCTGCCGGCTTCTATATATTCTTTGGGATACTTGGGGTTTGTCACACGGGTGATTTTGCCGGTTTGCCGGTCAACCCGCTTGCTGACACCCCCTGCACCCGCACTGATAATCGTTTGTATTTCTTCCATCATGACAATATTATAAAGGCTTTCGGTATCTGGTTTGCACCAACCGACATTTTCAAACCCACCAGCAGTGAATTTCTGCCGGTATAAATAATAAGGCCCATATCCCGCTTGCCCAAGCGCTTTTGCCGACGCATCCAACATGATTTTGACACTGTCGCGCTGCTGCATATTCGCTACTTTATCTGAAAGATTTGCGCCGCGTTTAATTGCCAATGTATGCACGGTAATATTTTCTGGCGCAAGGTCAATCAGTGTATCAATTGTGTGAGCAAAACTTTCCGGCGTATCCCCTGCCAACCCGGCAATGGTATCCATATTGATGATTGGAAATCCGGCATCCCGCGCAAGCGCATATGCGGAAAGCACATCTGCCGCGCTATGGCGCCGCCCAATGCGTGCCAGCACAGCATCATTCATGCTTTGTGGGTTAATGGATATCCGGTCTGCCCCGCCCGCATGGATTGTCACCAGTTTTTCTGCTGTAATGGTATCTGGGCGCCCTGCTTCAACTGTATATTCCCGCAAGCGGGATAAATCAAAGACTTTTGCCGTTTGTTCCATCAGCCGTGCAAGCTGACTAGCGGAAAGGGTTGTCGGCGTGCCGCCGCCAATGTAAATACTGGATAGCTTTAACCCGTTTTCTTTGAGTAAAGCGCCTGTTTGTTCCAGTTCACGGCATAACGCATCCAAATACGCCGGGATAAGCGCAGCAGATTTTTCGATTGAATGCGACACAAAAGAACAATAAGCGCACCGGGAAGGACAAAATGGAATACCGATATACAATGAAACTTCATCCGTCGGCAGTTCTTCTAAAGCTGCTTGTGCATATGCCGCGGCACGCATGGCAAGGGCTGTCCGTGCTGCGGAAACTTGATATTGTTCCCGGAAATACTGTGCCGCCTGTCCACGCGATTTGCCACGTGACATCAAGCCACGCGCCAGCTTGGCAGGGCGCACGCCCGTCAAGCTGCCCCATTCCGGCGGTTCCGGCAAACCGGGGACAATGGCATCAAAGATAGACAGTTTGACAATTTCGGTTGCAACACGCTTTTCACCGCGTGCATCCAGCCCCGCAACTGGGGCTGTGCGTACCGCTTTGCGCAAAACACCATGGAACTGGACTTCTGCTTCTGCCTGTATCATATCACCTGTTTGGCGCAGGCGGCTGATGCAAAAGTCTGCTGCTTCTGGGATGCTTTGCGTTTGTGCCGGGATTTCTGCTGGGATGAGATGCAGTAAAATTTCTTCTACCGCGTGCTGCAGTCCATGCCCTTCTAATTGATATATCATTGGGTTGCCTGACGCATATAAGGATTATATTTACGTTCTTCCGCAAGGGTGCTTAATCCCTCATGCCCTGGCAATACTTTATAGTCCCCTGGGAGGTCATGCAGGCGTTTGAGTGAATGCAGCATTTCATTGAAATCGCCGCCTTCTAAATCACACCGCCCGCATTCATGCCGGAATAAGGTATCTCCTGTAAACAGCACATCCCCAACTTGTATCACAGAAGAACCCGGCGTATGCCCAGGCGTATTCATATAATGAGCTGTCATGCCGCCGAATGTTACCTCTGTGCCTTCTTCAGCTTCTATATCCACTGGCGTTTCAACAAAACCCCGCGCAAAGGGACGAAATTCCCCCATTGCCTCCTGATGCAGCAACCATAAATCCCCTTTGGGGCAAACCAGTTTTGCACCGGTCTGCTGGGCAACTTCATGCGTTGCAAGGATATGGTCAAAATGCCCATGGGTCAGAAGAATATAGCAGAGCTTAATATTTTCTGACTGAACCGCTTCCAAAATGCTTTTGGCATTATCACCAGGGTCAATCACTGCACCTTCCCGACTGTTCTCATCATAAATAATATAACAGTTGGTCTGTACCATGCCGACCACAAGATGCAAAATTTTCATCGGATTCCCCTTCTTTCTGCCCGGCAGCAGCCGGTAAACTTATTTTTTGCTGCTTTTCATTTCTTCAGTATCCATAATAATGGTAACAGGCCCGTCATTGACCAATTCCACTGCCATATCGGCACCAAATTCGCCGCATTCCACATGAATACCAGTTTCACGGCAGCGTGATAAAAATGCTTCATATAGTGGAATTGCTTTTTCCGGACGTGCCGCACGGATAAAACTGGGACGTTTGCCGCGGCGACAATCACCATATAACGTAAACTGGGAAATCACCAGCAGCCCACCGCCAATATCTGCGGCAGATAAATTCATTTTATCATTTTCATCGGTGAAAATACGTAAACCTGTGCATTTGTCTGCCAAATAGATGACATCCTCTGCAGTATCATCCTCACTGACACCCAAAAGGATTAACAACCCTTTGTCAATTTTACCATGTATCTGCCCATCAATTGCAACCGATGCGCGGGATACACGTTGAATCACTGCCTTCATAACCGGTTTTCCCTCCTTTTTTATACGCCATCCGCCATGCGGATTACATCCAGCACGCCCTTGGTATTTTTGATGCGGTTGATGATATTATCAAGCTGAGAAACACCAGATACATCAATCATCGCGTTAATCACTCCAAACCCATCATTCAAATCACGGGCGGATAATTCATGCACATTGACATGTGCCTGCGCGAACAAAATAGCAACATCACTCAGCACACCTATGCGGCTGCGGGTGGAAATCTGTAACCCTGTGGAAAACTGGTTTAGTTTATGGTCAAGGATTTCCTCATCCCACCAAACGTTAATCCAGCGGTCTTCTTCATCCCGTGCGCCGCTGTTGCGCACATTCACACAGTCTCGGCGATGGATGGACACACCATAGCCCCGTGTAATAAACCCGATGATTTCATCCCCTGGGATTGGCGTACAACACCGGGCAAACTTCACCAAACAGTTTTCAATGCCTTCTACAATGACACCAGACTGGCTTTTTGCAGTCTTTTTGGCAGGCTGCGGCTGGAGTACCCGTTCTACCTTTTCCTGGGCGCGGCGCATTTTATGCACATCATCTTTGACTTTGTTAATCACCTTTGTCACGGTGATGCCGCCATAGCCGATTGCCGCATATAGTTCATCAAGCGTGCTGAAACTGAACTTTTCTAACGTATTTTGTTGGATTTCTTCACTTTCATAAAAGCCATTGAACAACAGGTTGGCACGTAATTCGCGGTCAAGCTCCGCACGCCCCTGCATGATATTTTCTTCCCGGCATTCCTTCTTAAACCACTGCTTGATTTTATTGCGGGCTTCGGTTGTTTTAACAATCTTCACCCAATCACGCGATGGACCATGAGTTTCCTTAGATGTTAAAATCTCGACAATATCCCCATTTTTCAGCTGGGAATCAATCGGCGCAATGCGTCCATTCACCTTTGCCCCTACCATGCGGTTGCCAACGGCGGAATGGATTGCATATGCCAAATCAATTGGGGTTGCCCCTGCGGGCATATTCACCACATCGCCACGCGGCGTAAATACAAATACTTCATCCGCAAACAAATCCACCTTGATTGCCTTGATGAAATCTTCTGCCTCGGTATCCTGTTGGGCTTCTAAAAGCTGACGTATCCAAGCAAATGCCTGTTCATTACCTGCTTTATTTAACCCTTGTTTGTATTTCCAATGAGCGGCAACGCCATATTCCGCCATTTTGTGCATTTCTTCAGTGCGGATTTGGATTTCAAACGGGATGCCTTCCCGCCCGATAACTGTAGTATGCAAAGACTGATAGCCATTGGGTTTTGGTGTGGAAATATAATCCTTAAAACGCCCTGGAATCGGCTTGTATAAATCATGGATATAACCCAAAACATTATAACAGTTGGTCACTGAATCCACAATCACACGCACCGCACAAATATCATAAATTTCATTGATGGTTTTATGCTGGGCATACATTTTGCGGTAAATCGAATAAATATGCTTGACACGGGCAGAAATATTGGATTCAATATGGGCTTCGCCCAGTTTTTCGCTGATATTTTCCTTGATATGCCCTAAAAATTCTTCATGCTGGCTGGACTGCTTTTCCAAACCGTCGACAATTTCCTGATAGCCAATTGGGTCAAGGCATTTCAGCGACAAATCCTCCAATTCCCATTTGATGCGGCTCATGCCCAACCGGTGGGCAATCGGCGCATAAATCTCCATGGTTTCTAAGGCCTTATCGCGCTGTTTTCGTTCAGGCAGAAACTGGAATGTGCGGGCATTGTGCAGCCGGTCAGCCAATTTGATGAGGATAACTCGAATATCTTTTGCCATTGCCATGAACATTTTACGTAAATCTTCAAACTGTTCCTGTTCCTTGGAATAGCGCAGCATACCCAAGCGGGTCACACCATCTACCAGTTCGGCAACCGATGTGCCAAATTTATTTTCTATGGCTTTATAATCAAATTCTGTATCTTCAATACAGTCATGCAGCAGCCCAGCGCAGATAGAATCGGTATCCAACCCCATTTCCACAATGATTTCGGCAACTGAAACCGGGTGGATAATATATGGTTCCCCATTGCGGCGTTTCTGCCCTTCATGCGCGGCATTGGCGCATTCAAACGCTGCCCGAATTTTTTTCTCATTGATGGATGGGTTTTGTTTTTTTGCACGTTCAATCAAAAAGTCGATTTCGTTCTGTATCAGGGAAGACATGGCTTTCCCTCCTTTGGATGAAAATTGCACAGCCATTGCTGATTTATCTACTCATGCTTTTCAGCGTATTCAGCACGACTGATTTCGATATGTCTGCCTTTCCCTTATAAGGCTTTAATGTAATATTCAGCAGCCCATCGCGGAAATTATAACTTAAAAGCTGGCTTTCGCTGAATACATCCAAACAAACAAACAGTTTGCCAATGTTAATTTCACGTTTACTTTCCCACTGCACTTGCCGGGAAAGCGCATTGGAATGGACGCTTAGCTGCCCATCCTCTGCGCGGCTGATGATATGCCGCCATACAGCAACAAGTTCTGGGCGCACTGGCAAAAGCACACGGGCTTCCATCGCGGTCAGCGCGCCATCGGACATATAACGGTTATAAAGGTTCAGCAGCTTTTGGTCGGTCAGCAATTCACATTCACTCAGCCGGATATCCTCCAGCACAAGCTGGACGGACTGCCGCCCACGATATTCATTGACCTCCAAATGGAACGCAATGTCCACATAATTGCCTTGTGCAAAACCGCATCCGCCTGCGCCAGTGCCAAACAGCATTGCGGTATAGCTGATGCCATCCCGCGACAAGGTTAAACGCACATGGCGGTCACTTGAAATTGGCGTGATATCCTCTACATACATATTCTCCATCGAAAAAACTGGCTGTGGGTTTTTTAGCCCAAACGGTTCCAGTGCGGCAAGCCCTTCCACTGCGCTTTGGGTGATATATGCCGGCGTAATGGCACAGTCAATTTGAAGCACTGGCATCAAATCTTCTGGTTTAATATGGGTATCCGCATATGCCAGCAGCCGGGATTTAAACTCACAGATATTTTTTTGCTGAATGGTAAGCCCGGCAGCAAGCTCATGCCCTCCAAATTTATCCAGCAGGTGTGCGCTGTCCGTCAATGCTTCAAATAGGTTAAACCCTTCCATGGATCGCCCAGAACCCTTTCCGATGCCATCATCCACCGCAATAAGTACGGATGGGCAGCCATAACGGTCGCAAATGCGGGAAGATACAATGCCAATCACACCATGGTGCCAGCCCTCCCCCGCAAGGACGATCATTTTATCTTCCAACGGATGATATTCTTTGCGAAGCTGTGCCAGCGCCTGCTGTAAAATATGATTTTCGGCTGCCTGCCGCTGTTTGTTCTGTTCACATAAAAGGGCGGCAAGCTGCTGCGCCCGCACAGGGTCATCGGTCAGGAACAGTTCCACCGCTTGCTCTGTATTGCCCATGCGCCCCGCCGCGTTAATGCGCGGCGCAAGGATAAAACTAATCACTGACGCGGTCAGGCGGCGGGATTTCTGCCCAGCTTCACGCAATAACATTTCCAGCCCTAAATTTTGGGTCACTGCCATCCGTTCCAGCCCATAAGCAACAATAATGCGATTTTCCCCGATAATTGGCATCACATCTGCCACTGTGCCAAGGGCAACCAAATCCGCATACGCATCTAGCATTTGCTGTAAATGCTCTGCTTCAGCCAGGGCACAGATTAACTTAAACGCAACGCCTACACCAGCCAGTTCGGTAAATGGATAGGCGCAGACTGGACGGCGCGGGTTGACAACCGCTTCCGCGTCAGGCATTTGTTCGCGGCATTCATGATGGTCGGTAATCACCATTTTCATGCCAAGCTGTTTTGCATAAGCGGCTTCCTCAAATGCCGTAACGCCTGAATCCACAGTGACAATTAGCCGCACGCCTTTTTCATATAACGCATCCATCGCCGCACAGGAAAGCCCATAGCCTTCACTCAAGCGGTTTGGAATATAATAATCCGCATCTGCGCCCAGGCTGCGCAGATAGCGCAGCAGCACACAGGTTGCGGTAATGCCATCTACATCATAATCACCGAAAACAATGATTTTCTGCTTCTCTGCAATGGCTGTGCGGATTTGCTGCACCGCTTTCCCCATATCGCATAAGCGCATGGGATTATGCAGCCCACTGATATCGGTGGAAAGGAATGCCGCTGCCTTTTCTGGCGTATCCACGCCACGCGCACAAAGCGCAGCCGCCGCCAAAGGCGAAAACCCACACGTTTCAGAAAGTGACTGCGCTGCCTGCAAATCCGGTTTAGCTGTCACCCATTTTTTTATTTTCATGGTATTGCCTCATTGTATTTTTAATCACTGATTATTATATCACAGCAGCAGACAAAATTTAAGGGTTGATGTTATTTTTTATATCCTATTTATGCCGCAAGCGGGCTTTCATCCCGCTTTTCTGCTGCTATGATTTCTCTGAAATAAAAATAATAAAACAAAAAGTATATAAAATAACAGTTTATTCTTTCTGCAAGATGGCTTCATCTGGCATTTCGTTGAGAGCACATAGGTAATCAAACGCATTGAGCAAATTGCCCGCATGATATGCAAGCACAATATCTTCCTCTCGTTGCTGCCCTGCCTGACATATTGTCACATTCTCTGCCGCAATGCCCATCGCAGAAAGGCGCGCCACACAGGCTGTGTCCGGCAGCCCTGGAGAATCCATCAAACATAACGCTTTCATTTCATCATACATACGCTCGGCAAGCTGCTGGCAACCCCGCAAATAAATGCCGATTGCATGACGGTTTTCTTTGTTTGGATACGATTGGTCTTCATATAAAGATAATTCCGCGTCCAGCCGGTCAAGGCTATTGCGCAGCGGCGTAAGGTCTGGATAATGCCCATGCAACACCCTTTCCTGTAAATAGTCCGGGAAAGCCTGCACAATATGGGTCAGCATCCCGGCAATACGGGCACGGTTATTATATGGTTTTATCAGCATATTGACCGCAAGAGCAATAATCAGCCCAACCGAAGTATCCCCAAACCGAGCTGCCGCATAAAAAAATGGGCTTCCCGCTTCATATAAGCAAATGGAAACAAAAACAATGCAAGACAATGGAATTGCAAATTCTGAATGCAGCCGCAAGCCAAGCAAAATAACCAAAATAATGCCTAACCCAATTAAGATTGGCGGTGTATGTGGGAACATCACCAAAAACAAACAACCAATTACACAACCTACCACACAGCCTGTCAATTGTGTTAAGCAAGCTGTGAGTGCATCTTTCAGCGTGCGGCTCATGGCGCTGATGGCGCCAATGGCTGAAAAAATCGGCATGGCAGAACCTAATAATCCAGCAATTGTTAACGCCAATGTCACAGCAAGGGCTGTTTTGATGGTGCGCAGCCCAAGATGTATCCTTGTTTTTACCAAATATATCTCTCCCTTTCAATCCGCAATACGACTATTCTAACACATGAAACCAGATAGTCAAGCACACAAAATCACTTCTGACAATCTTTTTGCGGCAATTCCAAAATTGCCGCTGCAAAACAAACTGATTGAAGAAAACCTATCCCCATGATATAATTAAAATGTAAAATTAAGATTTTTAAGGGGGAATCCATGATGCGAAAAAAAATGAAATCTCTTTTATGGGGGCTGCTGGTTATTGTGACGCTTATATTGGTATTTAACCTGTCTGCCTGTAAAAAACACGAAAACAATGCAAATGGGAGCAACGTAAATACAAGCAGCAGGGAACAGAAATCATTGTATGCACAAGGGCTGGAAATTGTGCATCTTATGTCTGAAATGACGCAATCTGAAGTATATGCAGCTACCTATACCGATAATGATGATATCAAAGCAATCATCCAAAATATAAGCACTGGCGATTATCAAGCACCCAAAGCGGTATATGAAATCGCTGTCAGTGATGAAAACTTTGCTGCCATGACAGACCTTTATGACCTGAGCAAGATTTCTGAACGCCTAAAACCTGTCCTTCAGCAAAAAATGCTGATCGCCTTAATGACACAAGTCAACAGTATGGGTGGCGTTGAAAATTTAGCCGCAGTCAGTATGTGCACCGCGCAAAAAACCTTTGTCAATGAAACCGCTGATACCAATGTCATTTATCTATACGTATTTGAAAATGCTGTTCCTGTTGCTGTGACATTTATCATCGGTGAAAATCATGCGATTTCTGCAAATGGTACTTTTGTGATATATGAAAATTTCGCCTGCGATTCTGCGGATGAAGTCAAAGCATTTTTTGATGACCGGTTATTTTTCGGCGGCACTTCTGTAAACGTAACCGAAATTTCAGCAGAACAATAAATCATTATCCATGATTTTTTGCCCTTTGCTTGCATATAACGGCGAAACCGTAGTATAATGGGCTGAAATACAACCAATATTTTTCGATATGAAAGCGAGGCTATCCTTTTTGAAACAATATGCGTTAGGTGTTATCGGCGCAGGCAATATGGGCATGGCAATTGCCCAAGGCATGGCAGCTTCCGGCACTGCCCCAGCCGACATCCTATTATTTAACCGTTCTGCGGAAAAACGTGCGGCTAATAAAGCCGCAGGCTTTTCTGTGACAGATGATTATGTATCCCTTTATTCTCGCAGCAATATGGTATTGCTGTCTGTCAAGCCACAAACCTTCCCAGAAGTATTGGAACATTTATCTGCCACTGCAAAAATATATCACCCTTTGATTATTTCTGTGGCGGCTGGCATACCTTTTGCACGAATGGAAGCTGTTTTCGGCGCTGATTGCCCAATGATCCGCGTGATGCCCAATACGCCGCTTATGATTGGCGAAGGCGCAACAGAACTTGTTAAAAACACTGCCGCAACTGATGCACAACTTGCAAAAGTGCGCAGCTTGTTTGATTCTATGGGCGTTACCGTTGTTTTTGACCGCGAAGATATGCTCAATGAAGCAATCCCATTTGCTGGCTCTGCCCCAGCTTATATCTATTCTTTTGCTGACGCTATGATAGAATCTGCTTTAACCCATGGCTTAACCCGTGAAGATGCGATGCGGCTTTTCTGCCAAACGTTAATCG
Source organism: uncultured Butyricicoccus sp. (assembly GCA_910584935.1). GTDB lineage: Bacteria > Bacillota > Clostridia > Oscillospirales > Butyricicoccaceae > Butyricicoccus_B. The sequence goes on from CAJUDU010000005.1 coordinate 54,058, forward strand.
GTTCGGCAAAAATGATGCTGCAAGGTGATAAAACCCCTGCCGAACTTGTACAAGCCGTTTGTTCCCCTGGCGGCACCACTTTGGAAGCCATGAAGATTTTACAGACACATCATTTTGCAGAAATCTTACGGGAAGCAAATGATAACTGTATTGCCCGCGCTTATGAACTTGGTAAAGGCTGATTTCATCCCCATGTGCTATGAAATCAATTTTACTGAACATTTTGCACCAAAATCTCGTTGCACGTATGCCGAATGTAACGATCCAGCCGGAGGCGGCAACCATGGGTTTCCCTCCCCTCTTTGGTGCTTCTCGCATAGCGTTGACATTGGGGGCGGATTATGATAAAGTAAAATTAGTGATACTGCATAAACTACCACACAATGAGGTGAATATTTTGAAAGAAAACCCGAATAAATCCAAAATCTCGAAAAAGACCAAATTCGGTGCCATTGTATTTGCAGCAAGCGCAATCAGTGGTATCGCAGCAACAATCCTTGCCTTGACCAAAAAGAAAAAACGTGAGGAAGTCTACCACGAAGCTGAACTCAAAGCCATGAATGAACTGGATGATTTAATGGCAGAATGCGGCAGCGATGACTGCGCTGATTGCTCCTGTGCAGAAGAATGCGCCGCAGCAGATACTTCCGCACAAGATGAAACAGAAGAAGAAGCTGCGGAAGAACCAATCAACGACATCGAAACCGACGAAACCGAAAAACCTGAAGCATAAGGCTTTTTTTCAAAGCCTTGGGAAGTGCCCCAGGCAGTTTCAACCTGCCTGGGCGCTTTCCCTTTTTTATGCGAATCACAATTGATAAAGGAGCCTGCTTTTTTATGATCCATTACGAAGGCCGCATATTCCGTCCCCCCAGTGAAGCTTATAGTCTTATTATCCAAGTCACCATTGGATGCAGCCATAATAAATGCACTTTCTGTGATATGTATAAAGAAAAACAGTTCCGTGTGCGTAAACTCGATGAAGTCAAAGCCGATTTCGATGCCGCACGCGCCCAATACCGCCAGGTCAACCGCATTTTCCTTGCCGATGGCGATGCCCTTATGTGCCAGCCGGAACATATGGCGGAAATCCTCCGGTATATCAAAAAATTATTCCCAGAATGTGAACGTGTTACCTCTTATGGTTCCCCTGCCTCTATTCTTGCTAAAAAACAAGAAGACCTGAATATGCTACATGATTTGGGGCTGGATATGATTTATCTGGGGCTGGAATCTGGTTCGGATGAAATCTTAACCCGTGTCAATAAAGGCGAAACTGCTGACGAAATCGTCCGTGCTGGGCTGATGGTCAAAGAAGCTGGCATGAAATTAAGCGTTACCTGTATCGCTGGGCTTGGTTCTACCGAACTTTCCGAAGAACACGCGATCAAAACCGCAGAAGCCCTTTCCCGTATGCGCCCAGAATATATCGGTTTGCTTACCTTGCTCTTTGAACTGCCTACCCCACTGATGCGCGACTGGCAGGAAGGTCGTTTCTATCTGATGAACCCAATCGAAATTGCTCACGAAACTTTGATTTTGTTGGAACACATTGATTCCGAAGGCAGCATTTTCCGTGCGAACCATGCCTCCAATTATGTCAGCCTTTCTGGTACGCTCAACCGCGACCGCGAAACCATGTGTAGCCGCCTGCGCGCTGCACTGGAAGGCAAAGTAAAATTCCGCAGTGAAGCTTTCCGCGCTCGCTGACAAAAATACTCCCCCGCCCAGGCAATATGTCGTTGCTGACATATCCCAGGCGGGGCTTTTTTGTAAACTCAAACAGTTTTGAAAAAAATCTTGGATTCTTGCAAAACACACTGGCGCTTACCGAAACTTTATGATATAATGCTTATAGTTTGTTCCGTTAAGGTTCCTTAGCTTTAACGCCATACCCTGTGTTTTTTCTGGGAGGCATCATATCATTGGATTCTATTTCACATACACGTGTTGCAAACCTGCTGCTTGCTTATGTCAAAGATACCTGTGGTGTTACCTTTGATGAAAGCGCTTTCCGATATGGCAATTTGAAACCCGATTTGACTGGCACTTACCTCACCAAACGCCATTACCCTTCCCTGATGTATGATGAAGTGATGGAGAAAATCCGCACTTTCATTAGCCGCTATACGCTGGAACCCCATAATGGGCGGGAGCTTTCTATTGATTTAGGTGAAATTTGCCACTATTTGACAGATTTCTTCTGCTATCCGCATAACGATGATATTTATGACCATAATTTGCTCGCACACTATATCTATGAAAAGCGGATTGCACTTTGCATCCACCGGCGCCTAACAGAACAGGACTTTATCCGCTGGACTGCTCCTGTCCTGCCAGCTTTTACATTAGAAGCTCTTTTGAACCGCATTGAAGCTATGCATAACCGTTATAAAAACGAAACTTTACGCCATGGCATTGATAACGATTTGGTTTTTATCTGCCAGGCTTGTGCAACGCTGGTTCTTTCCATCATTAACATATGCTATGTTCCCGCTGGCGAAGGACAAACAGTTACTGCTTGAATATCCTGAAACTATGCAAAAGACCGCGTCAGGCGGTCTTTTTTATTGCCCCCCCAGTTGACGAAACACACGCTTTCGCATATAATAAATTGGTTAGCGAATATGGATTTGAATGTATAGGAGTAGATAGGGAATGGTTTATAATAATATCCTTGAGGCGATGGGGCATACCCCTATGGTGCGGCTAAACCATATGGTGCCGCCAGATGCCGCTGAAATCCTGGTGAAGTTTGAAGGGCTGAATGTTGGCGGTTCGATTAAAACCCGTACTGCTTTTAACATGATCCGTGACGCGGAAATGCAAGGCATTTTACAGCCAGATTCCATCATTGTGGAACCAACCAGCGGCAACCAGGGCATTGGCTTAGCTTTAATTGGCGCTGTCCGCGGATACCATACCATTATCATTATGCCGGATTCGGTTTCCGAGGAACGGCGCAAGCTCGTGCGCCATTATGGCGCTGAAGTGATTGTGATCCATGATGCAGGTGATATTGGTGCGTGCATCCAAGAATGTTTGGATACCGCGTTACGTATGGCAGCAGAAAACCCAAAGGTTTTTGTCCCACAACAATTTGAAAACCCTGCTAATCCAATGGTACACCGTCACCATACGGGCATTGAAATCCTGGCACAGGTAGAAGGCCCTATTCATGGTTTTTGTTCCGGCATCGGCACAGGCGGCACCATTACGGGCATTGGCGAAGTGCTGAAAGCACAAAACCCAGATATGACCATCTGGGCAGTGGAACCCGAACATGCCGCGATTTTATCCGGCGGGTCGATTGGCACCCATATCCAAATGGGCATTGGGGATGGATTAATCCCTACCATCTTAAATACAAAAATTTATGATGATATTTATATTGTCACGGATAATGAAGCGCTTCAGGCTGCAAAGGATTTAGCCCGCCATGAAGGTTTGATGTGCGGCATTTCCTCTGGCACAAATGTTGCAGCAGCAATCCAGCTTGCCAAAAAGCTGGGACGCGGCAAACGGGTTGTCACCGTGCTGCCAGATACCGCTGAACGATATTTTTCCACCCCGTTGTTTGATGATTAAGAAAATCCCCCTTGGTGGTGCAACTATTTTGCACTGCCGGGGGGTTTTTATATTGCCTGTAATATGGCAATCACGCTTTAATGCAGCACCTCAAATTCCGCCGGTACCAATTCCACGGCACATGGTCATACAGGTGCAAGGAAAATGCCTTGCTTGCTAAGGGCAAATATGCTAGAATGTTTGTATGGTACTGTTACTCCGGAAAGAAGGTATTTGTTATGGATTTAACCGAACAGTTTATCCTGCTTCAAGCGCCAAACCCCACTGCTGCCCAAAATGGCAGGAAACTTTCCAGCAAAGGCAGTTTCTCTGTCCATCAGCGCACCGCAGATGATACGCTTTATTGGGCAGAATGCGCCGGAAGCGGTAAAAAGCCGTATAAAACCTCAATTGATTGGACTGACCGCAATGCCCCTGTGTGCCGCTGTTCCTGTCCCAGCCGCCAGTTCCCTTGCAAGCACGCTTTAGGGCTGATGTTTGAAATCCTGACTGGCAAGGATTTTGCCATTGGGGAAATCCCGGAAGATATCGCCGCCAAACGGGAAAAACAAGCTGCGCGGGCTGCCAAAAAAGAATCCGCAAAAACCACCCCCAAAAAGCCCAATGCCGCCGCACAAAAGAAAAAATTAAACCGTCAGCTCGAAGGGTTGGACATGGCAGAAAAAATGGTAAATGATTTGCTTACGGCTGGGCTTGGCACGCTGGCTGGCAGTTCTGCCCAAACCTATGACAAGCTTGCCAAAGACCTTGGCAATTATTACTTAACCGGTCCACAAATCGCCTTTTCTCGCATTGCCCTTACTGTCCGTGAAATGCAGAAAGATGCTGACCAGGCTGACCGTTATGCTGCGGAAGCGTTGCGCATCTTGATTTCCCTACATTCTACCATCAAAAAATCCCGCACTTTTTTACAAAACAAACTAGATGCCGGACAATATTCCGCCGAAGATACTGTACTTTTTGAAGCGCTCGGCGGTGTTTGGCGGTTGGATGACTTGCACAGCATTGGCGCGTTCCGTGAAAATGCGAAACTGATCCAGCTTTCTTTCGATGTATCCTATGATGAGGCAAAAAAGGAATTTGTAGAGCGTGGCTATTGGATTGATACCCAAACCGGGCATATTGACCAAACCTTAAACCTACGCCCTGCCAAAGCGCTGAAATATGTCAAAGCAGAAGACAGCGTTTATGAACTGTTGGAAATTCCTGTGCTGTATACATATCCCGGCGAGGGAAACCGCCGTATCCGCTGGGATGGATTTACTTCCCGTCCTATCCTGCCAGAAGAACAGCAGGCATTACCCACACTTGCTCAGTCTGATATCCCGACAGCTGTAAAACTGGTCAAAGGACAGATTAAAAACACCTTGCTGCCCAAATTTATGGCTGTTTTGCTGCCAATCGGAACAGTTGGCATGGTTGATGAGCAGTTTGTGCTTGAAGACCCTGCTGGCAACCGCCTTGTGCTGCGTGACCGCCCGGAAGATGGCGAAAATCATGCTTCTGTTTGCCGTTTGGCCATGCTGCCCACAGCGATTCCAGCTGGCAGCGCTTTGTTTGGGCTGATGTTCTATGATGAACCAACTCATTCCATCTGTCTGCACCCATACAGCATCATTACACCAGAACATACCATCCGGCTGCAATATTAAAAAGGGGGATGACAGATTATGAGTTTACAAGCACTTTATGATGTAAAAGATCGTTTGGAACACGCCGCAATCGCTGGTACTGGACTGCTTGGTGAGGATTTCCGCCTGACCCGTGCCACAGACGCTTTAGCGCCGCTTGCCGCAAAAAATCCTGTTTTTGCAAAAATCCATGCTGGGCTGCAAAAGCTGGTATCCGCCCCTGCTGATGCGCGCAATGGCTTATTGCTGGATACCCTTGCCCTTGTGGATGCTGTTGTTTATACCCAAGGCGCCACTGGCATGGCTGGGGATTTGCAGCCGCTGCCTGTCGGTTCTGGCGTTTATTGTGAAGTATCTTATGGACTGCTGCATCCCTTGCTGGAAGCCCTCACCACCACGGGCGGCGGGCGAATGGAGAAAATTGAAACTGCATGGAAGATTCATCCCGAATATTTTAGCGATTACCGTGTGCTGCCGCTTCTCGTCCGTGGGCTGGGGGACAGCTATGGCGGCATTGCGGATTTGCTGGTCAATATCCTGCAAGAAATGGGCAATGTTGCGCTGCCAGTATTAAAAAGCCGTTTTGACCCGGTCGGCAAACGGGAAATGCAGCGTGTTGTGGAAGCCATTGATGGTATTGCTGGTGCAGATGAAAATGATTTTTATCTGGAATATATCCCAAAAGCAAAAATGCCCATCCGAAAAGCCTTGATTTATGCGTTGCGCCATGACCCAAATAATACTGAAAAGTTAATCGAACTCGCCCAAACTGAACGCGGCGAAGCTCAAAAACAAGCATTGCTTGCATTATCCTTTTCGCCCCTGCCTGCGGCAGAAGCATTTTGGAATACCCATGCGGAGAAAAAACCTGCGCTTGCCGCAGAATGTATGCTGAAGTCTACCACAGAAATCGCAAGCAATCTGGTTGCCCGCCTGTTGGAAGAACAGCTTGCCATATTTGAAGCTGAGCCCAATGCGCCAATGACCAAAGAAACTTGGGAAATCTTAAATAACCTGCGTTTTGGGCTGCCCAGTAAATCGGGCGAAGCCATTTGCAATATGTACCGTCATGCCGCAAGGCTTGGCACTTCCCTGCGCCGCCCTGTCAAACCTGGCATCAAAGAAAAGCTGCTGTTCTGGTGCTCCTCCAGGCATACCCAAGGGACATTTGACCATGCGCTGTCTTCCGCCCTGCAAGTTGCCATAAAGCTTGACCCGACACAGGAGCGCTGTGCGCTTGCTGATGCGCTTTGCAGGCAATATGGCGGGCTTTGGGCTGTACCAGCCATGTGCGCCGCCCTGCTGACCATGGACAGTATGTCTGCTTATGATTATTGCGAAACAATCCTGAACGCCCTCAAGGGCAAAGAAAAAGAAAATGCAGTGAAAACCTTGTTTACAGATATTTGGTGGAATGCAGATGAAAATTGCTATGGCTATTTCACCTTGGATGGCTATGGCTACTCGCCGCTATACCAGTTTACAGATAGCCCAAGGCATTCGCTAAGCCGCCCACTTGCTGCGCCGCTTGATATGCGCTGGTATGATTTGCTGATAAGCAACCCAGAATTTATGTCCTGCCTTTCTAACCTGATACCGGCGGACAATGCTGCCCTTTGTGAAAAACTTGGCAAGTATTTCTATTATCGGGCAATCCATCACAGCGCCCCGTTTCAACGGTATACTCCCACTGATACCGAATATCTGTTCCGTTTGCTATTAAAATGCGGCTGGACAGATTGGAAAGATTTTTTGCCTAAATGCGTGGAAAACTGCAAAGAAATGGGCTATTATGCGGTCTATTCTATCTTGCAGGAAATGCCGATCCCAGACCAGGAAAAAGCAGATCAACTGCAAAAACTGGATAAGCTCGCGTATGAACCAAAAATCAACGCCAGAAACTGGGTTCGCACTGCGGTAGAACGTCAGCTTGCCAACTGGTGGGCATAACCAAAATCATCAATAAAGGAGTGCGATAAACCATGCCAGATAAAAACGTGCAGCGGCTTCCTGCCGAAGAATTGTTCCAAAAAGAACTTGACGCTTTGATTACGGCTGAAAAAGATGATATCCCAACCGGTTGGCGGATGTCCCCACGTTCTGTATTAACGTATATCACAGGCGGCAAAAAGGTGAAAGGCGTTGAAATCACCCCAAAATATATGGGCAACCGCCGCTTGGTTGAAATTGCGATTGCAACCCTTGTCACTGACCGCGCTTTGCTGCTGATTGGTGAACCTGGGACAGCAAAATCCTGGCTAAGCGAACACCTTGCCGCCGCTGTCAATGGTGATTCCACCAAAGTTGTACAAGGCACAGCCGGGACAACCGAAGAACAAATCCGTTATTCCTGGAACTATGCGATGTTAATTGCCAAAGGCCCCAGCCCAGAAGCTATGGTAAAAAGTCCTATTTACCGTTGTATGGAAAGCGGTTCGATTGCCCGTGTGGAGGAAATCTCCCGCTGCGCCAGTGAAGTACAAGACGCTTTGATTTCGATTTTATCAGAAAAACGCCTGAGTGTGCCCGAACTTGGCTTAGAAGTGCCTGCCGCAAAAGGGTTTTCAGTCATTGCTACTGCAAATACCCGTGATAAAGGCGTTAATGATATGTCTGCGGCGCTCAAACGCCGGTTTAATATTGTGGTATTGCCCACCCCATCTGATATGGCAACAGAAATGGATATTGTCCGTACCCGTGTGGCACAGCTTTCCAGCGGTTTGGACTTGAATGCCAAACAGCCTGAAATGGATACCGTGGAAAAAGTGGTAACTATTTTCCGGGAACTGCGCCGCGGCGCAACCTTGGACGGCAAACAAAAACTGAAAACCACCAGCGGTGTTTTATCTACCGCAGAAGCTATTTCCCTGCTTGCCAATTCTATGGCGCTTGCCGGCAGCTTTGGCAATGGACAAATTACAGACAGCGACCTTGCCGCCGCGCTGCAAGGCGCTGTGGTCAAGGATGAAGAAAAAGATAAAATCTGCTGGAAAGAATATCTGGAAAATGTGATGAAAAAACGAGGCAGCGCTTGGGTGCCCCTTTATCGGGCGTGCCGGGAGCTGAATGGCTGATGGGCGGCGTTACTCTGTTTGGCGTGCGCCATTTGTCCCCAGCATCGGCATATCATTTGCGGCAGGCACTGGACAGCGCACAGCCACAGCTTGTGCTGGTGGAAGGTCCCAGCGACCTCAATGACCAAATGCACTGGTTATGCCATCCACGCACAGAATTTCCGGCTGCTATTCTTGCCTATACCCAAACCCCACCAGTCAATACGATTTTATATCCATTTGCGCAGTATTCCCCAGAAATCCAAGCTATTCTTTGGGCGCATGAACATCAGGTAAAGTGTCAGTTTATGGATTTGCCTTCCAGTGTATTTTTATCACTCCAAAAGACACTTCCCAAAGAACCTGAACAGCAGGAAGAGCCAGATTCCCCTTCTGGCAGCACAACTGAATCGGTTTACCAGCGGCTTGAAACGCTCACTGGTGAATCCCATGATACTTTTTGGGAGCGCAATTTTGAACAGATTCCGCATTCTGCGGCGTATCAAACCGCCTGCAATACATTTGGACAGCAATTGCGCGAAGCCACACAGGATAATCCCCGCCGTACAGCAGAAACCCTTGTGCGGGAAGCATATATGAAACGCATCATCCAAGCTGCGATTGACGCGGGCACCCCTGCAGAAAAGATTTTTTGTGTATGTGGCGCATTTCATGTTGCCGGACTGGAAACCTGTGCGCCGATGACAGATCAGGAAGCCAAATCCCTGCCCACTGTGGACAGTGCAGCTACGCTCATGCCATATTCTTATTACCGGCTTTCTTCTCGTTCCGGCTATGGTGCAGGCAATAAAGCACCAGCTTATTTTGAGCTGCTTTGGAACGCAATGAACGACAAAGGGCTGGACACCGCCCCATATCTTTACCTGACCCATTTGGCAACAGAGCACCGCAAAGCAGGTAATATTGTTTCATCCGCCGAAGTGATTGAGGCTGTACGCCTTGCGGAAACCCTTTGTGCCATGCGGAATAGCCGCCTGCCTTGCTTAACGGATTTGCGTGATGCCGCCATTACCACCATGGGACATGGCAATTTCTCAGAACTTGCGGTTGCCACAGCAGCAACAGAAATTGGGACAAAAATCGGTTCCCTGCCAGAAGGCGTCAGCCGTACTTCCATACAAGAGGATTTTTACCGTCAGTTAAAAGCCTTGCGGCTGGAAAAATTCCGTACCGCTGAACTCCAGCGACTGGATTTGGATTTACGTGAAAAATTAAATGTCCGTTCCGAACAAGCTGCATTAACAGATTTACGGCGTTCTTTTTTCCTGCACCGTTTGCGGGTACTTGGCATTCATTTTGCAACCCAACTGGTTTCGCGTCAGGACAGCGCCAACTGGGGCGAATATTGGGAACTGCGCTGGACGCCGGATGCAGAAATTGAAATTGTAGAATCAGCCTTACTTGGGGACAGCGTTGAAGGCGCGGCAGCTTTTGCCTTAAAGGAACGCGCAGAACAAAGCACGACCATTGCAGCAGCCGCACAAATCTTTGTTGACGCATTCCTTTGCGGGATGCCGGAAGCGGCAGCCCATGCCTTATCCGTGCTGCAAGGGCTGTCTGTTGATGCCGCGGCGCTGGCTGATGTTGCCGCAACAGCCGAGCATCTTTCCATGGTGGTGCGGTATGGCGACCTGCGCCGGTTTGATGCTACGCCAGTCATCCCTTTGCTGTCACAGCTTTACCTGCGCGCCTGCCTGACGCTGGAAGACGCCTGTATTTGTGACAACAAGGCTGCGCCTGCTGTCATTGAAGCGATGGGACGTCTAAACGCATTACAGCTTAATCATGATTTCCTAGATGAAACACGCTGGCTGGATTTATTATCGGATGTTTCTGACCGCGATGATTTAAACACCCGCTGTTCTGGTTTTGCCATGGCAATTTTGCTGGAACGCGGCGCTGCCAGTGAAGAACTGCTTGCACGTGAAGTTTCGCGCAGGCTATCGCCTGGTGTACCTGCTGACCTTGGCGCGGGCTGGTTTGAAGGGCTTGCAGCCAAAAACCGCTATGCGTTAATCACGCGCTTATCTTTATGGCGGCATTTAAGCGATTATCTTGACAATTTGGATGATATCGCATTTCGGCGGGCGCTGGTATTTTTACGCCGTGCCTTTGCTGATTTCTCCCCTTCTGAAAAAAACGATATCGCGGAAAACCTGGGGGAAATCTGGGGCGTGAATCCCAGCCAGATTGCAGAAGCCCTGATGAAAGAAACTACGGCTGAAGAACAGGTCTTACTGGACGAACTGGACGACTTCGACTTTTCTGATATTTAGATGTTCTTTCTTTTCGGCAAAAGAAAGAACCAAAGAAACCCCCTACTTTCTTTTATAACAGAAAGTAGGCAAAGAAAACTTCATTTCGCGCTGCGTACAGCAGCGCGAAATCGGGTTTCCAAAGGGATGATATCCCTTCCTCCCCGCATAGGGGCGGGTTGCAGGGCAAAGCCCTGCCGTGCAGGAGGTGAACTAAGATTGACAAAAGAACAGCAAATGGCACGTTGGCGTTTAATTCTTGGCGCTGAAAGCCAAAAACAATTTGATACCATGGGCGCGTCCGCGCTTTCCAGTGAAGAAATTATGATGGATAATGCCCTTGCTGCCATTTATGGCGGCGCCGGAGAAGGGGAAGGATTGGGCAGCAGCGGCGGCCGTGGGCCGTCCTCGCCGCATATTACCAAATGGCTTGGCGATTTGCGCACACTGTTTGACAGCGAAATCGTTGCGGTTGTTCAAAATGATGCCATTGAACAAAAAGGACTAAAACAGCTTTTGCTGGAACCAGAATTGCTGGAAGGCTTAGAACCTGACCTCAATTTGGCTTCTACCCTGCTGATGCTCAAAGACCAAATCCCTAAAAAATCCAAAGAATCCGCACGCGCTTTTATCCGTAAAATCGTTGAGGAAATTAACCGCCTGCTGGAAAATGATGTGCGGCGGGTTGTCACGGCT
>CAJUDU010000005.1:65311-68509 GCA_910584935.1 uncultured Butyricicoccus sp.
CTTAACCGCCGTGCCCATTCGCCGCTGCCGTCCGCGGCTGCAATTGATTTCCCGTGTACCATCCGCCGGAATTTGCGACACTATAACCCTTCATTAGGTACAATTATCCCGGAACGGGTTTGGTTTTTTGACCGTTCCAGCCGTGTCAACCGTTGGCACGTCATTTTGGATATTGACCAAAGTGGATCTATGGGGCAGTCCATCCTTTATTCGTCTGTAATGGCTTGTATTTTGGCATCAATGTCCGCAATCCATACCAGTGTTGTTGCGTTTGATACAGAAATTATGGATTTAACGCCGCTTTGTGAAGACCCTGTGGACTTGTTGTTTGGCTTCCAAATGGGCGGCGGCACAGATATCGCAAAATCCATTGCTTATTGTCAGGGGCTTGTGGAATCTCCCTCCAAAACATTATTTTTCCTTATTTCCGACCTGGAGGAAGGAGGCAACCGTGCTGCCCTGCTGCGGCGCTTAGAAGAAATGAAAGACAGTGGTGTGACTGTCATTACCCTTTTGGCAATCGCGGACGGCGGCAAACCTTATTACGACGCGCAAACCGCGCAGCGTATTGCTGATATGGGTATCCCCTGTTTTGCTTGCACACCTGATAAATTGCCCGACCTGTTGGAACGTGCCTTAAAAGGACATAGCCTGACAGACTTTGCAAAAAAGAAATAATATGCCTTTGCCACAGTGGTCAAAAATATGGCATTTGCCCTTGCATTTTGCCAGACACTGTGGCATTATAGTTTTATCATCAATGATATTCACATTTGTCTATATGCTAAGGAGGGAAAACCCCTATGTTGGTTGATTTGCATATGCACTCCCATTTTTCATTTGACGCACAACCGGATTCTATCCCAGATATTACAGCAGCTTCTATACGGCGCGGGCTATCCGCGATTGTCATTTCAGACCATAAAGATTATTTTTGGAATAAACCGCCGCTCCCATTAGACCTTGATGGTATTATGGCGGAAATTGATACAGCACGTGAACTTTATGGCGATAAGATCGAAATTTTGAAAGGCATTGAGCTTGGTGAGCCTAATGCAGATCCTGCTGCTATGGAACTGCTGGATGTGTATCCATTTGACACAGTGATTGGTTCGCTGCACGCTATGCCAAATGATATTGATTTTTATGATATGGATTATGCAAACCTTGACCAGGAGCAGCTTATCCGCGATTACTTGATAGAAGCCCGAAAAATGGCACAACATGGCGGATTTGATGTATTTGCGCATTTAGATTACCCTTTACGGGTGATGAAACGTGACGATAACCACCCTTCCTTTGAAAATTTTATGGAATGGGTTGTTCCTGTTCTAAAGGCAATCATTAACCATGAATTATCATTTGAAATCAATGCGGCTGGGTTATTTTCTTGGATGGGTCATGTTGGTCCCGAAGATTTTGTGTTGGAAGAGTATCATCGTTTGGGTGGCACAATGATTTCGATTGGCTCAGACTCCCATAGCGCGCAATCTGTTGGACGCGGCATTGAATCTTGTATTGCCCATGCCAAAAAACATGGTTTCCAGCAAGCTATCATTTATCGAAAGCGGAAACCAGATGCCATTTCACTTTGAAAGGCAGGGGATATCAATATGAACCAAATAACTTTGCAAGCTCATGCAAAAATCAATTTGACACTGGATGTGACTGGTAAACTAGAAAATGGATATCATACCGTAAAAATGGTAATGCAATCACTGGCATTACATGACGATGTCACCATTACGCGGGGCACAGCAAACGGGATTCAAATGAAATCCAATTTAAGATTTTTGCCAACCGATGACAGCAATCTTGCTGTTCGTGCAGCAATGCTTTTGTTAAAAGAAACCGGCATTAAAAATGATGGGATACATATCCAGTTATTTAAGCGTATCCCTGTTGCGGCTGGATTAGCTGGCGGTTCCACCAATGCGGCTGCTGTCCTGCGTGCACTGAACAAGCTCTATGATATCGACTTATCTATGGATGATTTATGCGAAATCGGGCTGAAAATCGGTGCAGATGTCCCCTATTGCCTTCATGGTGGTTCCATGTTGGCAGAAGGCATTGGGGAAATCCTTACACCCCTGCCACCCATGCCAAACTGTCATGTTATTGTATGCAAACCGTCATTTTCTGTTGTTACTGCAAAGATTTATGCCCGTATGAATGGTGGCAAACTGCCTTTGCGTCCAGATACTGCCGGCATGATACAGGCGCTAGAAAATGCGGATTATCCCGCTATTTGTCATCGTTTATTCAATGTAATGGAAACGGTTACTGGCGTTGACCATACTGAAATCAAAGAAATTGAAGATACCCTTTTGGAATCTGGTGCAGATGGCGCGGTTATGAGCGGTTCTGGGCCGACTGTATTTGGGCTATTTTCCAATTTCGATAAGGCAAAGCTTGCAATGCAAACATTGAAAACCCATTATCGCGAAACTTATTTAACCACAATTTTGCGAGAACCTAACAAAATTTTATAAAACTATTGTATAATTTGCTGCGCTTTTGTCCATGATTCAGATAGAAAAACTGAATTTGGATGGAGGCGCTTTTATGAAATTCAAACGCTTAGAAATCACTTTAATGCTTACGCTTGCCATGCTGTTTACATATGCAGCGGCTGTCAGCCACGAACAAAATGAAATTGCTAATGGATTGCTTCGTTTACACGTAGTTGCCAATTCAGATAGCGCACATGATCAGCAAATCAAATTAATCATCCGGGATGAAGTATTGGAATTTTGTGCCCCACTGCTGGGCGGGGCACAAAATCTTACAGAAGTACAGGCGCGGCTTTGCCCACATATGCAGGAGCTCGCCAATCATATCCAGCAAACACTTTGGCAAATGGGACAGCAAGAAAAAGTTTCGGTACGACTTGCTGAGGAATATTATCCCACACGTGATTATGAAACCTTTTCCTTACCTGCGGGGGAATATCCAGGTTTGCGCATAACAATTGGTGAAGGCAAAGGGCATAATTGGTGGTGTGTTGTATTCCCAGCGTTATGCACCGAAGCCGCTGCTGGACAGGCTAAACCATCAGAGCAGCAAGAACTTACCCCAAATTACACTTTAAAATTCAAAACCGCTGAATTGATTGGCGAATTACGCCATCATTTCAGCGGAAAATAGGCAAAGCAAAAGCCGGTAACAAATGTTACCGGCTTTTGTGATTTGTGTAGG
>CAJUDU010000006.1:0-34460 GCA_910584935.1 uncultured Butyricicoccus sp.
CAGTTGAGGATGTCTTATTTTTAGGCAAACCTCATTGTGCGGTATTGCCTTAGATCTTGCTATGGAAAATATCGATGGCAAATGGCGGTTTACCGCCAATTCGCAAGTGCAGATTTTGAAATCCGGGCAGCCATATGGACAGCAGTTTTTAGAAGATGGCGATTATTTTCAGTGTTTGATGCATGGCAGGCGCACCTTGGCAATTATGGTACATATTACACAGGATCGCTTTGCGGGATACCAGAAATATGCACTGGCACAGGGGAGTGTTTCCATAGGTACATTGCCGGAATGTGCATTATGTTATTCTTTTGAATATGCAGGTGCGCAATATATTACCAAACGCCATGCGGTGATTACTACCCTACCGGGCGGGCTGATGTTGACAGACAGCAGCCGAAACGGTGTTTTTGTCAATGATTTGCGTGTCAAAGGCAGTGTTTCTTTGCAGTTTGGCGATAGGATTGATATTTGGGGGTTAAATATTGTTGCGCTGGGCAATGTGCTGGCAATCCGGTCAAATCCAAATCTCAAGCTGGACAGCAGCCAGCTTTGCCTGGCAGAAGTGCCGGATGCACCGATAACCGATGGAAATACCGGAAAAGTGAAATACCACCGGTCGCCGCGTACTTTAGGACGGCTGATTTCAGGTACCGTGGAAATTGAAGCGCCGCCGTCGCCACAGAATGCCGCCGAACCGCCGATGTTTATGACAGTTGGTCCCGCGCTGACCATGGCGCTGCCCATGGTCGCTGGCAGTGGTATGGCAATTATGGGCGCAAGTACCGGCGGGATGTATATGTATGCCGGGTTGGTGACGGCTGTACTTTCCGCGATTATTGGCGCGATATGGGCGATTGTCAACATCCGATATAGCCGGAAACAGGCAAAAGCACAGGAAAACCATCGTTTTTCAGCATATAGTGACTACTTATTGCGCACCACCGAGGAAATCCGCAATGCGTATGAACATAATATCCAAACGCTGCGTGATACATATCCGCCAGCCGAACAATGTTTAGCATCTGGGCGGCAAGGCGAACATTTGTGGGAACGAAATGTCAATCATCCTGACTTTTTGGCATACCGGCTAGGGCAAGGCGATGTCCCATTTCAGGTGGAAATTAAAATCCCTGGCGAAAAATTTGAAATGATTGACGATTCCTTGCGCGATAAACCACGTGTCATTCAGGAAAATTACAAAACGCTGCATGATGTGCCGGTTTGTGTCGATTTGCAGAAAGAACACATTGTCGGGCTGGTAGGCGGCCCCACAAAGGCGGGCGCACGGGCGATTTTGCGCACGTTGGTGGCGCAAATTGCCGCGCTGAACTGTTATACAGATGTAAAACTTGCGTTTATTTACCATGAGGATCAGGGTGATGATTCAAATAACTGGTCATATTGCCGCTGGCTGCCCCATACCTGGTCAGAAGGGCGGAAAGCACGCTTTATCGCGGCAAATAAAGCCGAAGCAAGTGATGTTTTCTATGAAATCGCCAGTGTTTTGCGGGTGCGCAGTGAAATGCAGGCGCAGCATTCCGCTGAACCGGAAGTCCATAAGCCGTGGTATATTTTGGTGATTGAGGACAGCGCAGTGCTGGAAAATGAACCGATTGCAAAATATATCTTGGATACCAAGCAGGATTTGGGGCTGACTACCTTACTGCTTGCCAATACGCCTGAAGATTTGCCCAATGCGTGTGAATGTATTATCCGGCGGGATGATAAGTTTTGTGGGATGTACCATACGCAGGAAGAAGAACGCGAGGTGGGACGGTTAGCCCCCGACAGTGTCAATGGGGATGCGCTGGAGCAATTTGCGCGACATTTGAGCAATATTGAAGTCAATGAAATTGAAATTGGCGGGGAAATCCCCAATTCCATCACATTTTTCGATATGCATGGCATTACCCGCCTGCATGAGCTTCATGTGGAAGAACGCTGGAAGAAAAGCCGTACTTATGAAAATATGCGTGCCTTAATTGGGCAAAAAAGCGGTAATTTACCATGTTATTTGAATGTCCATGAAAAATATCATGGCCCCCATGGTTTGTTGGCTGGCACAACAGGTTCTGGTAAATCTGAAACTTTGCAGACCTATATCCTTTCTTTGGTTATCAATTTCAGCCCCTATGATGTCGGGTTGTTTATCATTGACTATAAAGGCGGCGGCATGGCAAACCTGTTCAATGGCTTGCCGCATATGCTCGGGCAGATTTCCAACCTATCCGGCGGACAGGTACACCGCGCAATGGCTTCCATTAAAAGTGAAAATATGCGCCGTCAGCGTATTTTTAATGAGCATGGCGTCAATAACATCAATTTGTATACCAATTTATTCAAAAATGGTGAAGCAACCATCCCAGTGCCGCATTTGTTCATTGTGATTGATGAATTTGCTGAATTAAAACGCGAACAGCCGGATTTTATGCGTGAGCTGATCAGCGTCGCGCAAGTTGGGCGCAGCCTTGGTGTTCACCTGATTTTGGCAACTCAAAAGCCAAGCGGTACAGTTGATGATAACATTTGGAGTAACTCCAAATTCCGCATTTGCCTGCGTGTGCAGGATAGGCAAGATAGCCTTGATATGCTGCATAAGGCAGATGCCGCCTATTTAACCCAGGCAGGGCGCGGCTATTTGCAGGTCGGCAGTGATGAAGTGTTTGAACAATTCCAATCCGGTTGGAGCGGCGCGGTTTATGATGAAGATACCGCGGGCAGCAAACAGGTGTTGGCAAAAATGTTGACAAATACCGGAAAAACCGCGCTGGTTGGCAGCTATGCAAAACGCCGTCAGACCGAAAAACTGCATTTGCAATGGCTGGAACAGCTTGCAGAATGCCTGGATATTGTCAGCATAAGCAATGCGGAAACCGCAGATGGAGAAAATGGCGATATGCTGATTTGCACTGGGGCATATGAAATTTTCCGTGATAAGAAGATTGATTATGCCGAAAGTGATTATAATACACGGGCACTTATGCGGTTGCTGCAACTGGTGCGCGGCGCGAAAGCCGCAGGCATTGCGCAGCAAAACCGTGCGGCATGGATTCACGAAAAAGCAGCCGCTGAACATATCAAATTGCCCGAACGCAAAGAAAAAACCCAGCTTGATGCTGTGGTGGAATATCTTGCGGTTGTTGCGGCAGACGAAGGATATCAAACCTTGCCGTCGTTATGGCTGGCGCCATTGCCGGAAGCGCTGTATTTAGAGGATATTGAAGGATGGAAAGAAAACTCCTTCCAGAACGGCAGCTGGCCCGCGCATGACCGTAAATGGGAACTTAGCGCACTCATGGGTAAAAGCGATGACCCAGCAAATCAGGCACAAATGCCGATGGAAATCAATTTCACGCGTGGCGGACATCATGCGCTCATTGCATCGGCGTCCTCCGGCAAGAGTACCTTTGTCCAAACGTTATTATATTCACTGATTCATCGCTATTCGCCCGATTATTTGAATCTTTATGTGCTGGATTTCAGCAGCCGAATGAGTATGCCGTTTGAAAATGCGGCGCACGTTGGCGGCATTGTATACGAAAATGATTTGGAACGTGTTGGCAAACTGTTTTATCTGCTTCAGGAAATGGTTGCCGAACGCAAGCGTTTATTCGGCGGCGGCAGCTATAACCAATATGTGATGGTCAATGGGCAGGTATGCCCTGCGGTTCTGGTTGTGATTGACGGCATTGCGAATTTCCGCGAAAAAACCGGCGAAATGTATGACGATATATTGGTACGTTTGGCACGTGAAGGCATTACCTATGGCATTTATTTGTTTATCACAGGAGCAAGTTTTGGGCTGAATGAAATTTTTGGGCGGCTTGCCGACCAAATCCGGACAACACTTACCTTAACTTTATCGGATATTTATCAGTATGCGGAAGCCCTGCGCGGCCCACAGCCTTCTGTATTCCCGGAAACTGGGGTTCAGGGGCGTGGTTTGTCAATTGTCGATGGCATTACACTGGAATATCAGACCGCGCTTTGTAACAAAGCCGAAGATGATTATGGGCGTGCCGAACAGATTACCAATGATTGCTTCAAGCTAAATCAGGCATGGAGCGGTAAATTTGCCCGTCAAATCCCATCAATTCCGGAAAATCCGCAGTGGTTTGATATCATGGAACGCAGTGAAACCACCGAACTGTTGGAAAATCCGCGTTATTTGCCCATTGGTTATGAATATGTCACCGCAGGCATTTATAGCCTGGATTTGAGCCGGACGTATTGTTATACCATCACCGGGCGCCCGCGCACAGGTAAAACAAGCCTGCTGCGGCTGATGATGCGCATGGCAAATGCCAAAGGCGCACGGGTGGTTGTGCTGGAAAACGGTGGCATATCCCTGCAAAGCGAAGCGGTACAGCTTGGTGTGGAATATTATGCGTCGCTGGATGAAATCATCGGGTTTATCGGCGAAATGGCGGAAACCTTCCGCGCACGCAATGCGCTCAAAGGCGAACTGATTGCCCAAGGACTGGAAGAAGATGCGCAGTTTGAACGCATGAGCCAAGAACGTCCATGGTTTATTTTCATTGCGGATTTGCCTGATTTTGTGGAAATGGTGTATACACCAGAGGCCCAGGAACGCAATTTGAATGGTGCGCTCGAAAACCTAATTGGCAAAGGGTTTTTACATAACATTTACTTTATTTCCGCCATGGAGCAGGACGCACGAATGCGTGTCATGGGTATGGAAGTCTATGAATTTTTTGTGAAGGATTTGAATGGTATCCATTTGGGAGGCAATGTTGCGGCGCAGCAGTTATTTGATTTTGGCAGTATGCCGTTCAAAGATCAGGGCATTGCGGAAAAACCAGGCGTCGGGCTTGTCCCGCCGCATGATGGCGAACCATATCTGCGTATTATTTTGCCACAAGCAAAGGGGTGATTTCCCATGATACACCTGGTTTTGTATGCGGCACAGAAGGAAGATTCTACCATGTTGCTTTCCGCAATCCGGCAGCGGGTCGCCATGGGTTCCGCTGAGGAGCTGGACTGCAAAATCTTTTTGCAGCCAGCGGAAGCGGCGGAATGCCTGCGTACCGCTGGTGCAACTGCCATAGGCTGGGATATGAGTGAGGAACAATCCAGGCTAGCGCTGATTTCAGCGCGGGATAACTGTCGCGGGGCTTATTTATTGGTTGTCGCAAATGCGGATACCTCCCCGCTGACCTTTCTAAACCCAACCATATCACCCAGTTCTTTGGTCATTCGTCCGTTGACGCCGCCCGAAATCGAGCGTGTTGCGCGGGAAATGATGGAAGCTTTGCAGCGTAATGCAGCAAGCAGTGAAGACTATTTCACCATTACATCACGAGAGCAGCAGCAGTGCATCCCCTATACGGATATTTATTATTTTGAAGCCCGTGGGCGCAAATTATATGCCCGCCTGCGCTGTGATGAAATCGGATTTACTGGCACGCTGGAGCAATTAGAAGCAGAACTGCCGAAAATGTTTCAGCGGTGCCATCGCAGTTTTATCATCAATACCAGCAAAATTGAACGAATTCAGTTATCCCAAAATGTCATTATGTTGTGGGATGGGCTGGATGTGCCATTGTCCCGCAGTTACAAAAAGGCGATGAAGGAGCGCAGCAATAAATATGCTTGAATATGCCTTCTTTTTGGATGAATTGCAGTTTTTGTTTTTATTATCCATGCTGGACAGCCGCCCGGTTGTCGGTATCCCTATGCCGGATGCGGCACAAATTCCGCCTGAAACCTGGAATCAGGTGGTATTATCATTGGTGCAGGAAAACCGGCTGCAATATGTGGAACATGGAGGCTTATCCATTCATCCGCAGTTATCCCGCCTGCTTTGCTGCATGAAAGACGCGGGGACAACAGCTGTTTTTTTATGTGCAGGATGTTCCACAAGCGCATTTGCTTTATTTTGGGCATGAGGGCGTTGTTAATGTACGCCCACATGGGCAAACCGAATACCGGCTTTGTCAAATTGATGCGGCAGCATGGCTGGAAGAGGTTTTGCCGCGCCGGGTGCCAACAGCGGAAGAATTTCCGGTTGAAGGCGATGCCATGTTAGCGGAAGTCTTTGCGGAAAAAGTACAGCAGGCATTGCCATTAGAAGCGCCGCCAAGCGCATGGGGCAAGACGGCGGCGGTTGCTGATATTTATCACCAAACAGAGGGGGCAGTTTGCCGCTGGATTTGGCCGGATAATCCCATGTGTACTATCGCATTAAAGCAGGATGCGGCACATTGTGAAGCCGCTGCCGATACCCAGCAGTTACGGGCAGCATTTTTAAGGGAATGCCAAAATGGGGAGGAAAAATGATGATATTGGTTGAAGTAATGGTGCCGTCGCTTGGGCGGCGTTATGATTTTGAGCTGGAAGAATCAGTCACAGTAGACTTGCTCATCCGGGAAATGGTGACCGTTATCTGTCAAAAAGAACATTGCCAATGCTTTGCTGGAGAACAAGGCATCAGTTTATACAGTGCGGCAGGACAATACCGGCTTGTGCCGCAGGCAACACCACAGCAAAATGGCATTCGGAATGGACAGCGCCTGATTTTGGTATAAGCGCAAACCGGATGACTCAAAACAGGTCGTTCATCCTGTTTGAATGACCATTCATCCTTTTTTGAGCACAGGCGCGGCGTTATGCGGTATACTGTAATCACAGTCAAGGAAACAAAAAAACAACGAAAGGGAGGTCAAAACCCCTTCCCGCAAGCAAAAACGGCAATCTGAAAAAATATAGAATGCCAAACGCAAACCATCAGCAGGAGGGCAGAAAGCAATGAATGAGTATTATGCAAAGCCGAACCAAATGCAGGAACAGGCTGATGCACTTTGGAAAAATTACTTAGCATTGCGTTCCTGCTCCATGGAAACCCAAGCAGTTATCCGGCAATTACAATGGATGTCCGGGTTTGAAACCCAAATTGACCAGCTCAAACGGCTCCGTCAAAAGATGGACCGCCAATATGCTGCATTAAGCCAGGTATCCCATACGCTGGATGAAGCTGCACAGTATTACCGAAAGTGTGAAACCGGCGTGTTAAATGGCAAAACATCTGCCAGCGGCGCACGCAATATCCGTCGGAGTTGGCAGCAAGGAGATAAAACTCCTGCACCCTGGTGGCAAGCCGCAAAACCTGTCGGGTTACAGCAAATGCTTCCCGCGTCAATCCTCAGCCGTTTTTTCCGCTGATTTAAGAAAAAGAGGTGTCCCGCTTTATGGCAATTTCTGAAATCGGCGTCCACACCGGACGCATGAACCAAGATATTAAAGCATTATGGCAGGGCTTGACACAAGCCCGCGGCCATATTCAGCAGCTAAGCCACAAGATGGATATCTTAAACCGGATGTGGGAAGGCGCAACAAATGAAGCCATGTGGCAGCGGTTCCAGCGCGATTATGAAAATATGCAGGAGTTATGTAATTTCCTCCAGCAGCTGCTCAAAGAACTTGAAACCGCCTGCGCCGCTTATGACGCTTGTGAAAACAATGTATCAAATCTCATTGGCGCATTGTCCATCAGCTAAAAAAGGAGTGCTTGCCCCATGAACGCGCAAATCAGCTTAAAAGTCAGCCCAGAGGACTTGCGTCAGGCAGCTTCAGGCGTATCCAGCATGGCAAATGCCTTGCAAAGTGATTTTGACAGCCTCCAGCGCCTAGTGGAACGCACTCGGTATTATTGGCTGGGCGCGGCTGGTGACCAGTACCGCAGTGATTTTGCCGCACGCAAACAGGAAACAGAACAAATCCTACAAACTTTGCGCAAATATCCCATAGATTTGCTGCAAATGGCACAGATTTATGACGCGGCAGAAACCGGAAATACCCGTTCCCTTGGCAGCCTGCCTTCCAACATCTTGTAGAGAAGGAGGCATCTCCAGTATGAAAACTGCCCTGCACATTGATGTAGACCTGCAAACCGCATTGGCGCAGGCAAGGCATTTAGAATCCATTGCCGACAGTATCACCCATCGAGTGGTAAAACCCATGGATGGCACCGCACAAACCCTGCAAACTGCCTGGAAAGGTGCCAGCGCAGCCCAGTTTATCCGGAAAGAAACGGCTTTAAGCAGCCAGGTTTCCGCAACCGCACAGCAAATGCGTGAAATCGCAGCCGATATCCGCGCCGCGGCAAGACGCATTTACAACGCGGAAATGGAAGCCTGCCGTATCGCACAAACCCGCCGTTCTTAAATAAAAAATCATATATAACACACCGTTTTAACAACTACACATTTCATTAAGGAGGCCTATATTATGGCTACAATCAGAGTAAACAGTGCAACCCTTCGCAGCAAAGCAAACCAGCTTCAGCAAATGAATGCCCAGTTTAAGAGCAAAGTCAGCCAGCTTGCCAACTATGAACAATCACTGGCTGGTATGTGGGAAGGCGAAGCCCGCAATGCGTTCCATACCGCATTCAATAATGACCGCGCACAGTTTGACACCTTCTATGAAGGCATCAACAAATACATCCAGGCGTTGCTAGACGCAGCTCAGAAATATGAGCAGGCAGAATCTGCAAACCTCGGCATTGCTCGCCGCCGCGACGCATAATCACAAAAAAATCCATCACCTTACCTTACTTGAAACCCAATAAATTGACAACCATCTATGCCGCAAATGACAGCGCGGCACCGGCTTTATGAAAAGGAGATTTTATATCATGGCTATGACTGGTACATTAAAGGAACCCCTGAAAAATTAACAAGCACTGCATCCTCTTTCCGCACCCAGGGCGGCGCAATCCGCAACCTGACCAGCCAAATGCTGTCCACTGTGAACAGCCTCAATAGCTGCTGGGAAGGCCCCGCACAGCAAACCTATTCCCGCAAATTTAATGCGTTGGATGGCGATATGGCACAGATTTACCTCAAGATTTGCGAACATGTGAAGGATCTCATCGAAATGGCAAATGCTTACCAGCGAGCAGAGCAGCAGAACATGAGCACTTTTGGTTCCCTCGGCACCGATTATATCCATCACGGCTAATGAAAACCGCATGGGACGCAAGTCCCACCGGAAAATGCGGAATGTCCTCACCCAGCGTCTGGAATGTGCTTCCAGATGACTGCGTGGGGATATTCCCCGTGTTTTTAAAACACATCAGTCTGAACTGAGGGAAAATGGGGGCTTTTTATGAAAAAACTGATTCGGCGTATGCTTTGCATCGGCATTGCCGCATGGCTATTGTGCATCCAGGCTGCCGCCGCAGGTTCGGCAGTTTGGGGCAGTATACAAGGGCAAACCGCGATTTTATATCTGGCAGGTGCATCAGCGGAGGATAATTTAAACTGTCAGGTGGGCAGTACTCCTGCGGAAATTGCGTCCAAAACAAAAGTCAACACCTTAGACGCACCCATGGAAACCATTATCCTGCTGGATAATTCGTTTTCGATTCCGCCTGCCCAGCGGACAATTGTCACCAAAGTGCTGGAAGATTTGATTGCAAACCGCCTAAACGGTGAAAAATTCACAATCGCAACCATTTCTGACCAGGTCACTTATTTGTGTGAAGGCGCATCGGATTATAGCCAACTCAAAAATATCATCCAAAACCTTCAGTACCAAAACCAAAACACCCAGCTTACGGATGGGCTTTATAAAGTGCTGGATAAACTGAGCAAAGCAGATGCAGGCGTATTGCGCCGTGTTTTGCTGGTTTCTGACGGTGTGGATAACAAACAAATCGGTTATACCCGTGAAGAATTAAACCAAATGATTCAAAAGACTGGTTATCCATTATACACCATCGGCTGTACCGATTTATATGACACCAACAATACTGAAAAATTACAAAATTTATTTGCCCTTTCACGCCTGACTTATGGCAACCCTTATCATGTGGAAGCCATTCAGGATTCGATGATGGTCGTCAATGCCATGCTGGCATGGAACCAGGCATTGCGCATTGATGTGCGTCTGCCGGATACCGCTTGTGACGGCAGTAAAAAAGTATTACAAGTATCGAAGGATGGCACCCCAACCTATACCCTCGAACTGACCATGCCAATTGTGCAGGAGATGGCAAAATCCGAAGCACCCGCGCCAGCGCCTGCCCCAGCTCCCGAACCTATTCCACAGCCCGAACCCGAAGAAAGCAGTAATACCACACTGATTGTTATCATTGCAGTGCTGGCAGTGCTTTTAGTTGTGGTCATTATTGTGGTAGTCATTTTCGCACTGCGCGGCAAAAAGAAACCCAAAGATACTTTTGAACGCCTGCCCGCAGAAATGACGCCAGAACACCCTTATGGCGGTGAAACGGAAATCATGGGAGAAACCGAACAAGGCGAAAAAACTGCGATGATGTGGGATGAAACGCCCAGTCGGGTATTAGTCCTGCGAGATTCCAGCGACCCGAACCGCCGGTTTGAAATCCCAATACAAGGCATTATTGCAATCGGGCGTGATACCAAGTCCTGCCGTATCGCGCTTGGCAATGAACCAACGGTTGCACGGCATCAATGCGATATTTTTGAACAAAATGGACGCATTATGCTGCGCAATATCAGCACATCCAATATAACCTGTGTCAACAGCCAAAAAGTGATGGATGACTGTGAATTACTGACAGGCAGCATCATCAAAATGGGACGGGTTATTATGAATGTGGAAATTATATAACCGTTTATGCCTAGAAGTACAAGTATTTGCGAATGCGGCATGGTACGCGGCATCAATCAAGACCGAGCAGGACAGTTTTTTACAGGTAATTGCGGCTTATATTTTGTCGCTGATGGCATGGGCGGACATTATGCAGGTGAAAAGGCAAGTGAAACAATTTTCGCCATGTTTGCAAGCTGGTGGGATGAATATGTCATTGCGCCGCAGCGCCCTGGATTTCCACAGGCGGTGGAACAAATCCGCGATATCATTCAGCAATGCAATTTGAAAATCCGTCAGATTACCCCGCCACATGAGATTTGCGGCGCAACACTCGTGCTGTTATGGCTGACTGATAAAGATTATGCAGTGTTTTCCGTTGGGGACAGCCGGTGTTATTTGGCAACACGTCGCGGCTTTCTGCCACACATTACCCAGTTGACAACTGATGATGTTGCCTGCGGCATGGGTCCCGGACAGGATGGGAAATTATTGCGAGCCTTGGGCGCGGATGACCATTGTTTGATATCTATGCAAACCGGGCAGGTGCCTGCAAAAGCAGTTTTTGCACTTTGCAGTGATGGTGTTTATAAAGCCTGCCCTGAAAAAACATGGATGCAATTATTGCGCGGGGCGCTTTTCGGCACAAGTTTGCAACAAACCAGTGTATTGGTATCACAGGAAGTGCGGCGCAATGGCGCACCAGATAATTATTCCCTTGTTTTAGTGAAACCGTAAAAACAACATAGCGAAATAAGAATAAGCAGCGCAGCGTCGCGCGCGGTAGCGCGAAGAGAAGTTTTCTTTGCCTCGCTTTCTTTTACAAAAGAAAGCGAGAAAAGGCGGCGATAAGCGTTGCAAAAACAACGTAGTGCCGCGCACGGCAGTGGTGAAATTTTCTTTGCCTACTTTCTTTTATGCTGTATTGCAAGATACGAGGCATCTGGAAGAACAAGGAAATTGATATCAGTATCCCACTGATTCAAATGCAGAAGGTACTCGAACAAACCAGCGACATTCAAGGCATACTTGCAGCCTGGATGCTATAAAAACAAAAAATGCGCGTCTGATGCAAAATCAGCGCGCATTTTTATTTTATATCGATGATAACAGGTCAAATCGTTTTTTGGATGGTGAAAATATTTTTCCCATCCACATATTCATACTGCACATGATCCATCATGCGCTTGACCATAAAAATACCAAGCCCACCAATTTGGCGGTCTTCCGCGGCTAGGGTAACATCTGGGTCATCATTTTTCAGCGGGTCATATGGTTTGCCGGAATCCAAAAATTCAATGGTGATTTGTACTGGGTCTGGACTGACCTGGCAGCGGATTGTTGCATCCCCAACATCTGGGCGATACGCATAATGCGCAATATTCACAAAGATTTCTTCCGCAGCAATTAGAATCTGGTTGCAGGTTTTTATCGGACAGTGTAACCCTTCCAGTTCATTTTCCAAAAACCCTAATACAATATCCAGCTGTTCAGTCAGCGCTGGAACAGTAATTGTTTTCATGAGAGCGCCTCCTTGGATATGGGTTTGCTATGCTGGTATAGCTTAAAGGATAACATCGTAATATCATCCGCTTGTTCCGCGCCATTAACGAATTCCCCAACTTTGCCCGCGATATATGGCAAAAGTTCAGCGGGAGGCATATCTTTTGCCATATCTGCGTTGACCGCTTCAGAAAGTCTGGCTTCTCCATAAAGCTCCAGTGCGGCATTGGTGGCTTCCGTAACGCCATCGGTATACAGCAGCACACTGCTGCCCGGCATTAACTGCACTTCAAACTGGCGGTAACGAATGCCTTCCATACCAGCCAGCACAAAACCAGGACGGACTTTTAACCATTCATAATCCCCATCAGCATGACGTAAAAGCGGCGGGTTATGCCCTGCATTGGCATAAGTCATCACGCCAGTTTCCAAATCAATAATGCCAAGGAATGCAGTGACAAATAATCCTTCCCCATTGTTTTCGCAAAGCTGTTCATTGGCACGAATGAAAATATCCGCTGGGGAAGAGCTGGATTGTGCCTGATTGCGGATAATGGTTTTTGCAATCACCATAAACAGCGCGGCAGGTACACCCTTGCCCGATACATCCGCAATCACAATCGCCAAATGGGTTGCATCGACCATAAAGAAATCATAAAAATCGCCGCCGACTTCTTTTGCAGGTTCCATCGTTGCATAAATATCAAAATCGTCGCGTTCTGGGAACGCGGGGAAAATATTCGGCAGCATATCACGTTGGATATTGCTGGCGACATTGAGTTCAGCTTCGGTGCGCAAGGCGCGGGAAGACCATAAAGCGGTAGAAAAGATTTCCCAATACAGGATGACAAAAATCGAACAGATAATCAGATAAAACAGGATAAAAAGCATCCGGGTTTCCGGGATTGCGGGCAAAATGCCCAAATAGTTGGTAATCCGGTTGATGACAAAGAACGCAAGAAAGGAATAAACCGGAATCGCAACATATTTACGCATCTGTTCACCCAGCACTGTGATAACATCCTGCACGGTTTTACACATAAACCGGCGATACAGCAGATAAAGCAGGATAAAAATCACGATTTTAATGCTGTTAAAAATCAGCAGTGAATAGATATTATATGGATTTGGCGAATGGTCAACAAAACTAAGTGTTGTGCCGCAAAAGAAAAAGGTTGCGACATTGGCAATCAGCGCGCCCATCACTGAAACAAATACGCGGGCAGGGATAACCTCCTGATATAGGATTACCGCGGCAACTGGCGCGATAATCAACATACTGATGAGGTTCAAGGTATCATTGGTTGCGTCAAGGGAATAGCCAAGCACACAAAGCCCATAATGCAGCGCTAAAAAGCATACCCAGCAAAGGGTTGTTTTTACTTTGCTGAAACGGGGGGTCAAAGTGCTGTTTGACAAAAAAGCAGCCAGCCATAGGGAAAAGTTCCCTGCGAGTGAAAACAGCATGACAACGGGAAATTCAACTTTCACTTCATACACCATCCTTTGATTGAAATGCGCCCAGCGTATCCAGCCCAGTGAGATAAGCGGTCAGGTAAGCGTCGGTGATTTCGGGCCAAGAGAAACCTTCCTGTTCCAGCGCCCGAATGGAAAATCCGCTTTCACAAGGGGTTTCCGCCATATGCCGCCCACCGGTTACACGGGTTAAAAACCCATCTAATGTACCGCTGAAAGCGGGATCTTCCGCGGCATGAAGCATAAATTCATCAAACGCGGCGTCATCGACTGCCTGCACGGGATAACCGATTTGCTCCAAATGGGCAAGCAAACGGCTGACCGGCAAATCATTGCTGTCAAAGATATGGAAAACAGTATATTCCTCCGAACTGCCAGCCATGCGGCAAATAGCACGGGATACCGCGTCAACCGGAGAAAAATTCATCCAGCTTCGTGCCATGGACATCGGGCAGCGCCCGGTAGAAACAATGGACTGTAATAGCTTTGTGAATCCATTGGTCGCACGGTTCATTTGGAACTCACCGTCTGAAATGCGTCCCTGCAAATTGCCAACACGCATAATTTTCGCACGTAAACCATTGGGGATTTCCAGCAAAATCATTTTTTCGGCAAGGAATTTGCTTTTCAAATAAGCATTGGATAAATCCTGCCGAATCCATAAACGCTGTTCACTTAGCGATACGCCGATATCTGCCATATCCTGTTCAATAAACCCGCCGACACTTAGCGTGGAAATCTGCACCAAAGCAGCATGATGCTTTTTACAAAATTTAATCACATTGCGCACCCCATCGACATTGGTTTGACGGATACGGTTGCCTACGCCAAAATGGCTGACATCAGCGGCGCAGTTTATCACGGTATCAATGCGCACCCCTTCAGGAAGCTGGACAATATCTTCATTCATCAGGTTGCCGTCAATGGCAAATAAACGAGTGCCGAAAGCGGAAGCAAAGTTATCTTCAAAATAATAAAACAGCGAACCTTTCAGGCGTTTTTCAGGGGTCAGGTTATTTTTGCCGCGCACCATACAATAAATCTTGCCATAGGTTGTGGACAAAAGTTCATACAGGATATGGATGCCCAGAAAACCAGTTGCACCAGTCAGCAGCACATTGCCAAGCGGGCGCAGCCCGCGCTGATAATTATGGTTGTGGTACAGCACATCGCGCAGGATTGCCGCTTGCTGTGTGGTGCATAGCGCATTTTCCGGCGTGGCAGGTTCCAGCGGCATATCCGCATGGTCTTGATCAATCGCCTGCACTAGGGCGCGGACGGTAGGATGTTCAAAAATCTTGCCATATTCCAGGTTAAAGCCCTCATGTTTTGCCAGCAAAACAATATGTGCCGCCTGTAAGGAAGTGCCGCCAAGGGCAAAAAAGCTGTCGGTTACACTGACATCTTCATCTTTCAGTTTGAGGGTTTGGGCAAAGATATGGCACATGGTGCGTTCCCGCGCAGTGCGCGGCGGCACATAAGTGCGCTCCACATGAATTGCCCGCTCCATCAGCAAATGTTTATCAATTTTTCCATTTGAGGTTTGGGGCAGTTCGGGCAGATAGAGGAACAATTCAGGCACCATATAATGGGTCAGGAAACCGCCTGCATATTGTTTCAGTGCAGTATCATCCTGCGCCTGTTCCGCCGAATAATAACAGCATAAATGTTCACGCCCATCAATTTCTTTGACAATTGCCGCGCATTGCCGGATACCATCATAAAATTCCATACAGCGTTCAATTTCGCCAAGTTCAATACGCAAGCCGCGTAATTTCACCTGGTCATCCCGCCGTCCACAGTAAACCAGCTGTCCATCCGGCAGGGCATAGCCATGGTCACCGGTTAAATAAACCCGGTCTTGTACCATGCCGTCTGATAAGGTGATAAACCGTTCAGCGGTCAGGTCAGGGCGGCCAAGATAACCCCGAGTCACGCCATTGCCGCCAACGGCGATTTCACCTGTTGCGCCAGGCAGCGCTAATTTATGGTTGCTGTCCAGCAAATAAACGCTTGCCCCAGCAATGGTGGAACCAATGGTAATACGGTCAGTCACCCGGCCAATGGTAACGCCGATGGTTACTTCTGTGGGACCATAGCCATTATAAAGCCGTGCGGAAGTGGCATCAGATAAAGCATTTAGCAGCGGTTGGGTAAAGGATTCACCTGCGGCAAGTACAATATCCACGCCGCGCATGGCTTCACGGAATGCGGGTTCATCCAAATATGCCAGCAAGCGGGAAGGAGTACAGTGCAAAATATTTGCACCGCTTTCCGAAAGACTTTTTGCCAGTGATTCAGGGTTATTCATGCTTTCTTCATCGGCAAGCACAACCGGAATGCCATTGAGCAAGGTGGCAAACAGTTCAAATGCGGAAATATCAAAACAAATCGAGCCAACCGCAACAATCCCTTTGCCATTTGCGACAATATCGCGGTTAAATTCATTGTTGCCAGGCTGCATAAAGTTTGCAATGCCGCGATGTTCCACCATAACGCCTTTGGGGCGTCCTGTGGTACCCGAAGTATAAATAATGTAGCAAAGCCAATCCGGCTGCACCTGCGGCAAAGCAAGCGCCGCATTTTGCGGATTTTCCGCAAGCAGGACGGCAGGCGGCAGACAAGTCATATCGGGTATTTCCGTATCTGAAATTAACAGCGCGGCATGGCTGTCCGATAAGATATAGCGGATACGCTCCTGTGGGTAAGTCGGGTCAACAGGCACATAAGCCGCGCCTGCTTTGAGAATGCCAAGCAAAATCACAGGCAAATCGGTGGTACGCGGCAGCAGGAACGCAACAAGGGACTGAGGGGTAATACCTGCGGCAACCAAGTTGTGCGCGGCGATATCTGAAGCGGCATCCAACTGGGCGAATGTATAACTGCGCCCTTTGCCGGAAAGGGCGCGGGCATCAGGTGTTTTTGCCGCCTGTGCCCGGAACATACTAACAATAGTTGAATCTTCCGGGAAAGGCAGCACGGGGCCTGCTAAAAGCTGGCATAATCGATTTTGTTCATGTTCGGGCAGCGACTGGAGATTGCCAATAGGCATATCATGAGATAACATTAAGGAATCAAGCATACACAGTATAATATCCACAATGCTATTAATATCCTGCGCGGTATAATAATCGGCGCGGTAATCAAGCTGAAAACGATAGGAATCATGTCCGCCTGTCCAGTCAAGCACGTGTAATGTCAGTAAATTGGTCATTGCGCCGCCAAAGTGCATGGCATAACGCACGGGCAGCCCATGCCGTTCCAATGCAAAATCCTGATAAGACAGGGTAAAATGAGAAAGTGCGCCTGACCTGCCCTCATGGGCGAAATCATCCATCAGTTCAGATAAACCATATGCCTTATGTGCCGCTGCAGCACGGCTTTGGGTTTGGATATGCTGGCAAAGTTCCACAAAGGAAGATTCAGGTTTCACCTGCACGCGCACAGGTACCGCCATGGTATACATTCCAGCAGCATCCAAATCATCTTGGGTACGGTTTAGCCGTGGGACAATCACACAAATATCCTCTGTGCCCAGCAAGCGGGAAAGATATAAGGCATAAGCACCAAAAAACACACAAAATGGCGACACGTCATAGCGGCTGGCAAAACTGCGGACACGGATTGAAGTGCGCAGCCCAACCGAATGGGATGACCAAATGATTTTATGCCCCACATCAGCGGGCATTGGATGGGGCAGCGCACCTGGTTCAAACCCTTCCAAATAGGTTTTCCAAAATGCGCCGTCCATATCATTTTGTGGGGCAGTGATTTTCACCCGATTTAAAAAAGAATCAAATGGCAGCGGGATTTTGCCTGCACAAAGCGCAAGCAAACGCCCATAAATTGATGTAAACCCATAACCATCGGCAATCAGATGATGGATACGCAGTATGACGGCAGTTTTGCCGGGCAATGTATAAATAACCGCGTCAAAAAGCGGGCTATCATAAAGATCAAACGGCAGATAAGCCTGTGCGTCAAATGCCATATGCAATTCGGTTTCATCCGCCGCCGGCAGCACCCGGCAGGCAAATGGGGTATAGCCCGCGTCATACTGCATCACACCGTCCGCTGTGCGGGTAAAACGAATGCGCAGTGTTTCGGTATGTTGTACAAGTCCCCTTAGCGCGTCATTGAGCTTGGCAGGGCTTAACGCATTATCGAAAATGAGCAGCACAGCTTCGGTATAAAGCGCTTTATCCGGGCAGCTTTCATTGGCGAGCCAAATCTGGTATTGGGGCTTGCTAAGTGGATAAAGAGTATTCATAGTGATTAAAATCTCCAATCATAGAATGTCGGGGGCAGAACAGGGCGGTTGGGTACGCATATGGCAAGATGGAACCCGGCAATCCAACCGGGTATCAATCCGAAAGCGGGCAAGGGTGTCAGCCCATCAAAAAGCGCAAAGCCGCCGGCAACCGGCACAGCACGGAAGCCATCCCCTGGAAGCTGGAAACGCCCAAAATATTTGAGCCAGCTTTCCCAAAGCGCCCATAAAGGCAGGAATTGTTTTTCGCTTTGGGCATCCAGCCGCATTTCGCGGGCAAGCCCGCGCCAAGCGGGCATAGGGGCAAAGGGTTCCAAATCCAGCCCAACAGGCTGGTCAGACAGCGCGCAGACAGCACGCCCGCCCGCATGGGACAGGCTGATATGCAGCCCTATATTTGGGAAAGAGGGCTTGCCTGCGGCGTCATAATGCAGTGCAGATAAAGGCGGCGGCACACGGAAGGTATGGGATAAAGCGGCTTCCAGCAAGGCATAGCCTGAAAGGGAAAGCTGCCGGGCTGCGGGCAAAACATCAAGCAAAGCTTTTTGTTTTTGCCCCGGCAGGCGGGACAGCACGGCATCCGAGCTGCCCGTGGCAGGCGCGGTATAAATGCGCAGCAGGGTCAGGCATCCTCGATGGTTAAAATATCAGAAAAACCGGTCATATCCAGTACCTCCATGATTTCCTCAGAAACATGGCGCAGAGCCATGGTGGTATGTTGGCGGGTAACGGCTTTCTGACCAGTCAGCAAAGAGCGCAGCCCAGCACTGCTGACATAAGCAAGTTCTGTGAAATCTAAGATAATATTTTTGCCGCTTTTAATTTCCTCCAGCAGAGCTGTTTGGAAATCCTGCGCAGTTGTTGTATCCAGCCGCCCATTGAGGCTTAAAACAATCTGTTCTCCCTGCGTGCTTTTTTTGATATTCATAATGTAAAATCTCCTTTTGGATGGTGATAAAGTGAAAGTGGCGGTGAAAAAACCGTCAAACAGCAAACAATTATACATTATCCATTATAACTGGGAAAGGACAACAAAAAGACAACAGGGGGGATTAAAGGGCAGCGTTTGTGAATTGGTGTGCCAGCGGCGGTCATTCCGCAGAAAAATAAATGTGTTCCAAATGCCCCGCGGAAAATTCTGCCCAGCTATACCCAGGCAAATAATTATGTCGGTAATTTTTCACTGCCTGCGGGTCGCCGTCCAACAAACGGTAGCTGTCACAGTCCAGCAGTTCAGGGCGTACAGCAATTTGATTATGCGCCTTCACAAGGATTTCTGCCACACCGGCTTGCTCCAGTGTTGTACGCAGGCTGCGGACAATTGTTTGGAAATAATTTTTCCGCGCGGTATGGTAAACGCCATCTTCCCAAAGCAGGCTGCACGCTTCCCGGGTGGTCAGCCCTGCGCCATGCCTGTCCACCAGGCACGCGAGCAGTTCTTTTGCTTTTGCCCGGTGAAATGTCAACAGTTTCCCATCTACAAAGACTTCAAAGCCGCCAAATGTCTGAATTTTCACTCGTTTGCGGTATAAAAAAGTCAGTTCCTGTTTGAGCCGTGCCGGGTCGGCAGGTTTCAGCACATAGCCAGCCGCATGGAGGGCAAAAGCGGGGATTGCATATTCCGCATAGGCAGTGACAAAAATAATGTGCAGCCCAGGATATTGCTTTAGCAGCATATCTGCAAGCTGAATGCCATCCATATCTGGCAGTTTGGGGTCTAAAAAGACAGCATCAGGCGGGCAGTCCGCCGCAAAAGCAAGAGTATCCGCGGCGCAGCCCGCCGCGGCATAATGGCAGCCAGGCGCTGCCTGTGCAAGACATTGGCATAACGCATCCCGTGCGACGGGGTCAGCATCAACAGCAATAAAATTCATAAAAGGGCGAAACATCCTTTCCTGAAATAGGATAAAAAATAAGTAAGATGAAAATTAATACATATAAAGAAATATAAATAAAAAATAAATAAACAGCTAAAGATTATAATTTTAAGAAATTTCATAAAAAGATGTTGCTTTTTGTACTATACTGCGATAAAATAGTACCGACCATGGATTATGTTTATTGTCAAAGTGCTCAGTGCCACAGGAGGGATATGCCATATGGGGATTAAATTCACGATTTGCGTCGCAAATCGCCAGGAAAGTGAACAAATCGCCGCATTTTTGCAGGCATGGGCAGAAGAAAATTGCATTGATATACATACCATAGAAGCCGCGCAGGACAGTGTATGTCCGCTGGAAACCGTCGCGGGGGATGGGTGGATTCTGCTGACAGACAGCACGGTTTTGCAGCAAAAAACATTAGGCATTTTGGCGGATATTCAGCGAGAAAACGAAAATTTTGGCATTCTGCTGATTTCTGACAGTCAGGATTTCGCAATTGATGGGTATCAATGCCATCCGGATGCGCTGATTGAAAAACCAATTTGCTGGGAAAAGATTTGTGCGGCGCTTGACCGTTGTTTTCGCTGCTGGAAAAAAGGACAACAATGGCTGAATTTGCCCTTTCAGCACCGGCGGGTGCGGGTGCCGCTGGGACAGATTCATTATGTTGAAGCTGTTGGGCGCAATTCCATTTTATATTGCACTGGCGGCGCGATTCAGGTGAATTGTTCATTGGGCATATTGATGGAACATTTGCCTCAGCCGCCATTTTTGCGGTGCCAGAAAGGGTTTGCGGTACATCTTGGGGCAATCCAGAAGATTGTCGGCGGTGAACTTGTGATGAAAGAAGGACAAATCATTTCCACGGCACGCGGAAAACTGCGGCAGATTCGGGAGTCTTATCAAGCCTATCAGCGCCAAAGAGGAGAGGGATAAAAATGCAGCTATCCGTCGCAATTTGTGAAGATTATTTGGAAGAACGGTCACAGCTTGGGCGCTTGGTGCGCAATTATGCCACCCAGCGCGGCATAGCGCTGGCAGTTGAATCCATTGCCAGCGGGGAAGATTTTGTCCGGCTGGTGCAGCCGGGGCGTTGGGATCTGGTGCTGATGGATATTTACATGGCGCCAGGGCATATGGATGGCATGGAAGCAGCCGCGCATCTGCGCGAGCAGGATGAGGAATGCCTGCTTATTTTTGTCACAACCAGCCGGATGCATGGCGGCGCCAGCTATGCTGTACACGCGGCGGATTATTTATGTAAGCCAGTCACTCAAAAGACGCTGGATAAAATACTGGATTGGCATTTAGCGCGCCAAAAAGAGCGGTTCCGCACCTTGCGGCTGCGCTGCGACTGGGAGGAACAGGATATCCGGATACGGGATATCTGTTATATTGAAATCCAGAAACATACCGCAATCATCCATATGAAGGATAAGGTGCTTCAGACCTCGCGCACCATTACCGCGTTGGAAGAAGAACTGCAAGGGAGCGGATTTTTACGCTGCCACCGCAGTTATCTTGTCAATATGCACCATATTATGCGAATTGAAAAGCGGGATTTTCTGATGGATAATGGGCACAAAGTGCCATTGGGGTCGACGTTGGCAGCGACAGCACGTACCCAGTTTATGGACTGGGTCTTTGAAAACAATCGGTATGGACTGACAAAAATGCTTTCCGAAAATTAAAACAGAAAAATAACTGGGATGCCTTGCGGCAGGAACGCACCCCTGCCGCAGGGCGTTTTTTTGTTGGGATTACATCAACCCCATATCAGCATAAAAGTTTTGCAGTTTTTTGCGCAGAGCGGCTTCGCCTTTGGTATATTTTTTCGAATCGCCGCCCATAGACAGCGCCAATGCCGCCGCCTGCATACTTTGCATGGTTTGGGACATTTGCAGGATACCGCGCCGGTCATCGGCAGAATATGCCTCGCCGGAAGGGGAAGCAGATGCCCGCTGCATTTGGGGGCCAAGCGCACGGAGCATCATATCATTCATGGCACGGTGCAGGGCTTCTTCCCGTCCGCCAACCATGCCAGCGGGGTTGTTTGTTTGGTCATAATCGCCAAAGGAACTGTACATATCTCCGCCTTGGCGCAGGGCGTCAATCGCTTCTTGACTGTGGGAAAGGGAGTCCAGATAGGTATCAAAGCCAGAAAGCCCGACATCCTGGTATTTTTTCACAGCGCCAGGGTTCATCATTTTATTTGTACCGCGTTTTGTCCCACGGGATTCTTTGTAAGAACCATGGGATTCCGCGCTTTCCGCTTTATTCATCACAGAAAACAGCCCTTTGCCCTGTTCGGTCAGTTTAGGAACGACATCCCGTGCAACGCCGTCGTGGGCAGCGGCCAGCCCTTCAGTATAATCTTTGACAAGGGGCGTATTGCCGCGGAGGAACGCAAACCGCCCGCCATTGCTGACATCCAAGGTTCGGGATGATGCAGTGACAGCTTGCTGTGCTTCAGGCGCAAGGGCGGAAACTGCCTGGTTCATCGCGGCGCTGTCATAAGTTGGGGAAGCCAGTCGTTCATTGCGGGGGCGCTGAGAAGGCGGCATCATTTGCGGCGGTTTATCTTTTTTCGCCTGCATAGGGCCGGCGGCGCTGGCAGCGGATACATCTGAAATCGCGCCCACAGGCGCGGCGGATATGGGCTGCCCCATGGCAGCCAGCATCCCTTCATGATCGGCGCGGGCTTCCAGGGCATGGCTTTGTAAAAAGCCATGCCCAGAAACTTCGCCGCGTGCCTGGGATACCGCATGGCTGATTTCATGCCCTAAAAGAGCCTTTCCGCCGGTGCTGGCAAAGTCCAGCTTGCCGGGGGCAAAGGCAATACGGCTGCCCTGTGTGATGGCTGACGCGCCTGCGTCAGCCACAGCCTGGCTTTCATAAAGCTGAATGCCGGATAAATCCGCGCCAAAGGATGATTCCATCCGGGCGCGGAGCGCGCCGGGCAGGTCAACTTTATGCCCCAGCATATCTGGGGCTGGGGCGGCAGCGCCTGCCCGCAGCGCATCCAGCGCGGGCACATCTGGCACAGCCGCCGCAGGCAGGCTGGCAGGCTGCTCACCAGCCTGCGGTTTCTTTTGATAAGTCTGCATAAAAAATTACCTCGCTTTATGATTGGGCAGGGATACGGCGTTTGAGTTTGGCATTTTGCCGGTCAACATGGGACTGTAATGCCATGGCTTTTAGGGTGCGGTAATATTTGGAACCGGTATCGGCTTGACCGCTTTGCTGCCCGGCGTGTTCATATTGCATGAGCATTTGATTGATTACAGAATCATATTCTACCAGCGTATTGCTGGCAAAACCGCTGCCAAAGTGGCGTGCGGCAGCAGCATTTTCAGAAAGCCCCTCGTTTGAAACCAGCGCATCAGCAGCTTGCTTAGAGCCTTTTAGCATATCACGTCTGCGGGCAGCGTTGGTACGGTCAGCATCCGATAAGGTTTGCTGGAAATCTTCCGGGATATCAGCAGGTATGGTTTGCTCGCTGTTGCCGCCAGCGGCAATATCAAGAAATGCAATCATATCCGCCATCTTTAAATCTTTGAATTTTTGCCCAAAAGTATGCCGTTCGTCATCGTTTTGGAATTTCTGCGCGGCATAAGCAAGTGCGGTATCCCTGCCGGCAACTTCTTTCCGCTGCGAAAGATATTGGAAAAGTTTATCCCCTCCAGCATAGCCCAAACGGTCTCTATGATATGCCCCTAAAGTCTGCGTTCCGCCTTTTTGGTCAGCAATCTGTGTGGTTTTTGCGGTTGGCAGCGCTTGGTTTAATGCCATCAAGCGTTCAGCCCGTTCGTTGCGTCGTGCGGCGAGGTCGGTGCTGCCTTTTTCGGCGGAAAGGCTTAATTCTGTATTCTGATATGCTTCCCCATTGGCAACATGGGTCAGCTCATGGAGCGTTGTGCCCATTGCGTCATTGCCGGAAGTACCATGCACCCGACTGTGAATATGATAATGGTGTGCGCCTTCAAAACCGGGAGAACCCGGGTCAAAACTGACAATCGCGCCGGAACCTGTGCTGGTTGGCTGATAAGTCGGGGCAGACGCACCAGCGGCGTTTTGATCCGCAAGCACACCGGCAACAACCATCTGCAATGCGGGGGAATAACCCGAATCCGGCTGATAAACATCTTTCAAAGAAGAGAAAATCCTGGTTGACGCCTCGATATAATTGTTTTTTTCGTCATTTGACAGGCTATTTATGCCAACGGGATTTTGGGCGGCTGTGATAAGTGCATCCGTATTCTGGTCTGCGTGTGCGGCAGTGCCGCCCTTCATGGAAAGCTGATATAAGATATCTTCGGCATGTGCGGTACGCCCTTTATGGAGGGCTGTTTCATCGGTGCTGTTTTTATTGATATAAGCCATAGCGGCATCCATCAGCGCCATTTCCGCTTCGGGGTTTTCGCTGCTGGCGTTATATCGTGAAATTAATCCCTGAAACGCTTGGTAATCACTGCCTTTTCGATAAGCCCACTTGTCAAACTGCATTTTTTCAGCATCAATTTGGTGCCCCTGCGGTGTGGCTGGCTGTTGAGGCGCAGTATCCTGATTCTTTTTCGCTTGCATAGGGCCGGCGGCGCTGGCAGCGGATATATCCGAAATCGCGCCCACAGGCGCGGCGGATATGGGCTGCCCTATGGCAGCCAGTATCCCTTCATGGTCAGCACGGGTTTCCAGCGCATGGCTTTGCAAAAATCCATGCCCAGAAACTTCGCCGCGTGCCTGGGATACCGCATGGCTGATTTCATGCCCTAAAAGAGCCTTTCCGCCCATGCTGGCAAAGTCCAGCTTGCCGGGGGCAAATGCAATGCGGCTGCCCTGTGTAATGGCTTCCGCGCCTGCGTCAGCCACTGCCTGGCTTTCGTAAAGCTGAATGCCGGATAAATCCGTACCAAAGGAAGATTCCATCCGGGCGCGCAGCGCCTCAGGCAGGTCAATTTTATGGCCAAGCATATCCGGAGTTGGAGCGGTGGTACCTGCCCGCAGGGCATTCATTGCAGGCGCTTGTGCCAAAGGCGTTGGCGTTTGCACATCTGTTTGTGGGGTGGCCTGTGGTTTCTTTTGATATGTCTGCATAAAAAAACAACCTCATCATTCATGCACCAGTGATGACAATGCAATCACGGCGGTATGTTCAGTGTATTCCGTATATTGTCCGCCGGAAAGCCGCTGCACCAGCGCACGGGATTCCGGGGTCACTGTCGCTGTATAAAATGGGAAATCTCCACCAAACCGGTAAAAAGAAAGATGGATGAGCGCCCGCACAAGCGCGAGAATGCTGACCGGTGCGGCGCAGGGCAGGCGCACTGTTGCCACTTGGGCGCAGCCACCATCTGGGCTTTCCCCAGCAAGCGTATAAGCCGTAATGCGTCCATTTTCCACCCAGGCAAGCGACATATCCGCGGTAACGCGGCTATGGCAGGCGTTCCATTTCAAATAATCTGGGATATCAGGTTCTTTGGCAAGGGCATCCAGCAGTTCGGGGGATAGGTCACAGAATCGCTGCACAGCAGGCGCAGGGCGGAACGTGGGGCGGAAAGCAGCTCGGACAAGCGGCATATCATGGAATTGGGTGCTGTCCATGCGAAATGCCTGTTCGGAAACGGTATAAGGCACCGCGCCGCAGGCGCGGAATAGCTTATCCATAGCGGTAAGCGACTGCCCTTCCAGCACATAATTTGCGGTAAGCTGTCGCGCACCGCGTGCGGCGCATCCTTGTATTAGGGCATCCAGCAGCAACCTGGCAGCGCCCTGCCCCCGGATGGCAGGGTCAATAAACAGGCTTAACAGCACCGCTTCCCCTGCCCGCATTTGGACACAGCCAGCCCCGGCAGCATACGCCCCGGATACCACGCCAAGCGCAAGGACAGACGGGTCACCGGCTGTGATGCAGTCTGCTGCCGCAGGCAGCAAATATTGTGAAAATGGGCTGCCTGCTTCAATGGGGCATAAGGAAAAAAGCGGCATAAAAACACCTCCGCCATGGCATCGATAAAGGGGTCCTTTTGTGCCATGGATTTGGAATCATTGGGTTCTGACATCATTATAGCATGGATGATTTTTTGGCAGTTTTGCAAGTTGTGTTGTTTTGGGAGTGTTTGTGAAAAAACGCTTAAAAATCAGAAAAAATTCAGGTAAAATCAAAATCGGTACAGGCAACCTGTTTGAATTTCCGGATTTGTTGGGAGGGCAAGAAGGGTTAGCAATGAAGCTGGCAGTATGCGGTGCGTCAAGCAGCGAAAAAGAACAGCTATGCGGCTGGATTATGCAGTATTGCAGGCTTTACCGCCTGCCTGTGGATATTGTATGCGTTGACAGCAGAGAAAAGCTGAAAGCATATCCACCTGGCACATTTCAAATTGTCTTTACCGCTTTTGGCGGGGCAGGCGGTTTTCTGACAGCCCGTGCCCTGCGCGAACAGGATAGAAACTGCCGGATTGTACTGGTTGATGATGATGCACGGTTTGCTGTGCAGGGCGTACAGATGCACTTCAGCAATTTGCTGGTACGTCCAATCCGCTTCCCAGCGGTCGCGGAAAGTATGCGGCTTGCTTTGGCGCCACTGCCAGGGCGTTATTTGGGGGAACGGGTATGATAAAACAGCAGTTGGCAGCAAAACGCAGACAACAACAGCCTTTGCCGCAGGCGCAGGCTGTGCGCCAGCAGATTGCCTGGGCAGCTGGCAGCGAGGTTTTTGACAACCGTGACCCTTTGTACCATGTTACTGAGGATTTTCATCAGACATTTGATGCGATTGGGCAGCGCCATGCCGCAGCGCTTGCGGGC
Organism: uncultured Butyricicoccus sp.; assembly: GCA_910584935.1. Lineage (GTDB taxonomy): Bacteria > Bacillota > Clostridia > Oscillospirales > Butyricicoccaceae > Butyricicoccus_B. The sequence continues at coordinate 26,536 of CAJUDU010000006.1, forward strand.
GAAACCGTTGGCGGTTTCCAGCCCGCCGGGATGGAGCGGCAAGCGGTACAGCCTGACCAAACCGATGCCCGACAGTTATACCAAACACGTGACCCAGCCAAACAGGATATGGTGCGGCGTTTTTCTGAAACCGCGTTTCAGCGCGGTACATTATCTGGTGCAGTGATGCGGGGCACAGGAAAAATGATGTTGATATCCTGCTTAAAACGCACTGTTGGGCAGTCCGAACCAACCAAAGAACAACAGCGCCGTCTATTTGAAGGCAGTTCCCAGCAGCGGAATGCCGCAAACCATACACCGGATACGATAGTATTCAACCGGGGATTTGTATGTAGCGCTGTGGGACTTGTAGTCGATACCCTGCGGGATGCGCGGCGGGTTGTGGATTCCATAGCAAACCTTGCCACGGGCAAAAGCAATATGGGCAATGCTGGCGGCGCGGAAACGCTGCAAAAGATGTATCCATTTTTAGATACGAGCCGGGAACAGGGATTGTTTACGGAATATGCCGCCCGCTTGCGGGATTGCACAGACCCGACAGAACGCGCATTGCTGCAAAATGCACAGGTGCGTGTGCAGGCGTTAAAGCACAAAAAAGAACAAATGAAGCAGGAATTTATCAATAAACTGCGGTTGATTTCTGACCGCGCAGCAGAGGCGCAGACATTATTTGAAGCGTCTGGCCTGCCGGATGAACTGGCAGAAATGCTGGCAGAAGGGACAGCTGTGGACGATGGTGATATACCGGAACCGGAAGGCGGTGAGCAGGATGCCCCACCAAACAGCGAAGACTGAAAACCAAGGACAAAGGAATCAGGCGCCATTCCAGCGGCAGCAGGATGCCCGCCTGCCGCAGGCAGGCGGGCTGTTGGCGGACAGCAATATGCTGTCCGCCATAATAGCGGCAGTGCAGGCGGGTGTATCACCCGCCGAATTGCCTCCAGAGCAGCTTTCGCTGCTTGCCGGGCTTGCCGGCAATGATGCCGCCGCATCGCTGGCGCAGGCAGGGCAGCGGAACGCTGCCCCTGCCGGCAGCATTTCGCTGCCGGCAGGCGCCTTACAGGCGCCGCCTGCGCCAGCCGGAACGGCAAGGCTCTGCCTTGCCGTTCCGCCGCAGGGCTTTGCAGCGCTTCCTATCTTGGAAGCACCGCCAGCCAGCCCTGCGGCACTCCCCGAGGGAGGTGGGCATTTTGCAGGAGGATGAATGCAAAGCATTGCTGCAAAACCTGCTGGAAAACAGCGGCATTACCTGGCAGCAGGATTGGCACTGGATTAGATTCCGGTTTCAGTCGGGCGGCATGGTCTGGGAAACAGCCTGCCGCTGTGAAAAAGGCGGCGTAACCGCCTTTGGACGTTATCCTTTTGCTGCCGCAGCGCGGCAAGCCGCGTTGGAAGCGTGCAGCAGTATCAATAGCTGCCTGCGTCAAGGCAGCTTGTTTTTAGTCGATGGCGCACCCGTGCTGCGCACCTATGCCAGCCTAAATGACCCTTATGGCGCAGCTGATGCCCTTGCCAGTATGCTGGAATATAATGCTGCCGCTATTGTCCAGTTTTGGGGCAAAATGCAGGCGGCTTGCCACGGCAGGTAAAAAATCTCTGGATGCAATCTCCTGCGCCAGGTGCGCAGGGGAAGGACATATAAGATTTCTTTTTTTTAGAAAGGAGGGGAGCTTCACGACCTGGCCCCCAGCCACGACATATGGCGTGAAGCAAAAACATGGCAGAATATTTATCCCCAGGTGTGTATGTAGAGGAATTTGATTCAGGGGCAACCCCCATGCAGGGCGTCAGCACCAGCACGGCAGGGTTTGTCGGCCTTGCGGAACGCGGGCCTGTGGTTGGTCAGCCTCAGCTTGTGACCAGCTTTGCCGATTATCTCCGGATGTATGGCGGTTATCTCAGCAGTGCGCGCTATGGCGGCGCACGTTACCTGCCCTATGCGGTGGAACAGTTCTTTGCCAATGGCGGCGCACGCGCTTATATTATGCGCGCCGTGCCGGGCGATGCCCGTGCGGCACGCCTGACAACAGGCGTATTGCAGATTACCGCAGCAAGCCCCGGCGCATGGGCAGAAAAAATGCGTGTTACTGTTCTCCCTTCCAGCAAAGCAAAAACCCAGGTTTATGCGGTAAATAGCGCAGATTTGACACTGAAAAATGCGGATGGCTTCCATGAAGGCGATATCGTAGAGTTGTTTGATGGGCGCACCGCAGGATATGCCTGCATTAAATCCGTGCTGGACAATGTGATTACGTTGGATGCCCCCTGCACCATGGCGGTTGCAGACACTAAAGTTGGCACAGATAAATATATCCGCACCTGTGAAATCACCATTTTAGCGCGTTTGGATGATACAGTAGAAACGTTTGAAAACTTGTCCCTCCAGCCCGAAGCGCTTAATTATGCGCCAGTGCGCACCGCAAAAAGTGAGTTAATCCGGGTAGAAATCGTACCGGCACGGGCATCAGCGCCTGCACCAGCGCCCGCTCCTGCCCCCAAGGATGACGGCAAAAAGGATGACAAGGATAAAAAAGATGCGCCCGCCCCTGCGCCAGTGGCAGCGCCAGCCAAGCCAGGCGTAACCCCATATGAGCAGTGCGGTGGCACAGGCAAAGAAATGGTATTGACTTTAACAGGCGGCAGCGATGGCTCGGTACAAAATGTCACCGCAGACGCATATATCGGCACAGATGAAGGTCCCGGTAAACGCACTGGCTTACAGGCATTTTTAGAAAACAGCACAGTATCGGTTATGGCAATCCCAGGCGTGACCGCGCCAGAAGTACAGGCGGCGCTCATTGGCTTTTGTGAAAACCGGAAGAGCTGCTTTGCCATTTTGGATGTGCCGATGGACATGAAAAAGACCAATGATGTCGCCACATTCCGTGATATGTATGATTCCACTTATGCGGCAATGTATCACCCATGGCTGCAAATGTTTGACGCGGGTGCAAAACGTACTGATTTCTTCCCGCCGTCCGGCGCGATGGCTGGCATTTATGCTCGCAGTGATAACAGCCGCGGCGTGCATAAAGCACCGGCAAATGAAGTGGTACGTGGCTGCACTGGGCTTTCCTGCAACTATAATACCGGTGAACAGGATATCCTCAATCCGCTTGGCGTCAACCTAATCCGCGCACTGCCTGGACAAGGCATCCGCGTATGGGGCGCACGCACCATCAGTTCCAATGGACTGTGGAAATACTTAAACGTCCGCCGGTTATTTATTTATATCGAAGAAACCATTAAAAATAGCACAGGCTGGGTTGTTTTTGAACCAAACAGTGAAACATTATGGAGTCGTGTTACTCGCACCATTGAAACCTTCCTGGCAACTTGCTGGCGGGATGGCGCACTTGCTGGTTCCAGTCCAGACCAGGCATTCTTTGTCGAATGCGGTCCCACAACCATGACGCAGGACGATATTGACAATGGCCGCCTCATCTGCCAGATTGGGATTGCGCCGGTCAAACCCGCTGAATTTGTAATCTTCCGCATTACGCAGAAGACCGCTTCCGGTGAATAACGCAGATTTCTGGCAGAAAGGACGAAGTATAAATGGCAATCAATTATCCATATAGAGTGTTCCGGTACCAGGTCGAAATCGATGGCATTAGCCGCGCTGGTTTTTCGGAAGTATCCGGCATGAGTTCATCGGTAGACGCGGTGGAATACCGTGAAGGCGATGACCTGCGCAACACCCCTCGCAAACTTGCCGGGCTGACCAAATTCGGCAATGTTACCTTGCGCTGGGGCGTATCAGATGACGCTGATTTCCTGGATTGGGTTTATGCGGTTGCGCCAACCAATACCGCGCCCCCAACTGGCATGGTGCGCCATGATGTCACCATTACCCTCATTGATGACGCAGGCAACCCAGGACCTTCCTGGAACCTGATTAACGCATGGCCAGTGGGCTATACTGTGCCTGACCTCAATGGTATGGGCGGTGAAGTGGCAATCCAATCACTGGAACTTTGCCACGAAGGCTTGGAACATACGCCAGGCAGTGTCGCTGGCGAGGCGTCCCCAATCTAAATCAATTTCCCCGTTTGCCATGCGCCGATCGGCGCATGGCAGGCAGGTGGACGGGAAGTGGGCAGGAAGTTTGTCCCTGTCTGCTTCCAGTTTACTTGCGAAAGGAGCCGCAACGATGGAAACTGAATTTGAGTTTGAATTGCCAAGGGGCTATGTCGATGCAAATGGCGATGTACACCGTCGGGGTACCATGCGCCTTGCGACAGCAGCCGATGAAATTTTACCGCTGCGTGACCCAAGGGTACAACAAAACGCAGGTTATTTGACCATTATCCTGCTTTCGCGTGTGATTACCCGGCTGGGCACATTAAGCAGCATCAATACGCGTGTCGTAGAAAATTTGTTTACCATGGATCTTGCTTATCTGCAAGACCTTTATCAGCGTATCAATATGTCTGAACTGCCATCTTACCGGCTGCAATGCCCCCATTGCAATCAAGAAATTGAGGTGCCGCTGGATTTTTTGCTCAGCCAGGGCTAGTGCTTTATCCGCAGGGGCGGATGTTTGAGGAAATGACTTTTTTATCCTATTATCTGCACTGGTCCCGCGATGATGTGATGCGGCTTGACCATTTGGAACGCCGCAGATGGTGCCGTGAGGTTTCAGCTGTCAACAAAAAACTTAGCGGCACAAAAAATAATACCATTGAGTTTCGTTAAACCAAAGGGGGCATGAAACAATGGGCAAATGGCAGGAACCCTTTAAGGCTTTTCGGTTTTTGGTCGAGGTGGAAAGCAGCGGTGCGGCAGTTGCCGCATTTTCTCAATTTTCCGGTGTAAAAATGCAGGTGGAAACGGTGCGGGCACGTTCCGGCAATGATAGCCGTGGCGTACAGGAATATATTCCTGCGCTGACCCATTTTGAACCTGTGACACTTACCAAAGGTGTTGTTGGAGATAATGATTTTTTAGATTGGTTGTTTTCAGCGGCAGCGGGGCCGCAGACTGGGCCAAGCGGCAGCAATATGCGCCGCACACTTAATATTGTGGCGCTGGACGAGTATGGCAACCGGGGTGTCACCTGGTCGCTGTTGGGCGCCATGCCCATTGGCTATGAACTAATGCCAATGGATGGCGGGCGCAGTGAAGTGCTTTCCGAAAGTGTGACCTTTGCCATTACTGGCATGAAGCGGGAAACAGGTCAGCCGCAGCCCCCGCCAAAAGCGCCGCCGCGTCCTGCTCATACCAAACCCAAAATACGATAACCGGAGGATAGACGGATGTCATATTTATCAGGTGCATATTTTGAAGTGATGTTGACAGGTGTTGGCGCGGCATTGGTTGGCAAATTCACCTCGGTATCCGGTTTGGGTATGGAAATCGAATATGAAACATGGAATGAAGGCGGGGCAAATTATCCGCGTTATTTTATGAAACAAGTAAAGCCACAAGTGCTTGTGTTAGAACAGGGTACGGTGACAGATGCTGATATGGTATCTGTACTGATGCAGTTTGCTAATATTGGAATGTCAATTGCGCTGGCTGGGACGGTGACATTAAAAGATAGTTTTGGCGAGGTGCAGCGTGTTTGGACGATTGCAGGGGCGCATATACAAAAATATATAGGGCCATCCCTCAATAGTAATCAGGCTGCATTGGCGGTCAGCCGTATTGAACTGATGTATAATGGGTGCTGTTAAGATGAAATCAATTGCCGTGATAAAACCAGATATGGCAGTGATGCAGCGGGACAAAATGGGGTTGTCCCCTTTTGGTCTGCTGTCGATGGCATTCTATGATACGATTCGCCAGCGCAGCACATGGAACACAGGGTTTTATCGGGAAGTGCCATTAGAACTGCTGGAAAAGCAGATGGAAGATACTACAGCGCCAACAGTGCCAGAAATTCACTTTGATATTGATTTGCAAGTGATTTTGCAGCGGCTGCGAAACAAAGAAAAAAAAGATACGCCAGAAGGGCGTATTTTGGATCGGATACGGCAGCTTGAACAATCATTAGGGCGAATGCAGGCAGAAAACCATGTGTTATCTGTAAAAGCAAAACAAGGGGTGGAAAAGCCGCCGCAGGTGGGCAGCAATACGGCAGCAGGTTTCAAAACAGCGGGTAAAGTGGCAGATGCTATGCTGACTGGCATACAAATGCGAATGCAGCATAACTGGTTTATGCAGGCAGGGAATCTGCTGCGAAGGGCATCTGGAAGCCAAGGGCAAGTGCTGGAAGCACTTTTGCAAACAGACAATCCGCTGCAAATGCAAAATACAGAGTTGCCGCATACACAAACTGTTTTATCATTACAGGATAAGGTTGCAGCAGCCCATCTGCCAATGCCTTTATCTGCCTTGGAAAGGCATTGGCTACTGAAAGGGACACTTTCTTATCTTGAAACAGAAAACACTGTTGGCAAACAGGATTTTCTAATGCAGGCAGGTTTGGTTTCTGCAATGCAAAAACAAAGTATAATAGACAGTGTAAATATCATAAAACAAGCCAATCAAATCTTTTCTGGCATATCAAAGCCAGAAATCAGGATATCACGAACCAGTTTGACTGCTCGAAAAAAAGACATCACAACGGCGCCAGTTGATGTGGCGCTCAAACCACATTTATTACAATCATCGCAGCCGATAAAACAAAAAACGCAGTCATTAAAACCGGTTGCCGCAAATACTGGCGTGCCAGCAGGCAACGGTTGGACACCATATTGGCAGGCAGAACATCCAGGTTTTGACCGGGGCAAACCGATTGGCAAAGTACCAGAAGGAAAAGCAAATTATAGTATTTTGCTGCCAGATATTTTGCGTCAGCGGCAAGCAATGTTTGATACATCTGGCACAACGGAAAGGGTATCTAACACAGAATTTTCTCATTCACAGCAGGCGGAGGATATCTCATTACAGGATAAGTTTGCGCACCGCATGACAGAAAAGATTATTCATGCAGCCAGACTCGCAGCCAACCGGCAGCTTATACCAGCACAGGATAAACAGCCGAAAAAATTACAAAATGATAAAATTTCAGCACGAAAACCGCATCAGGAATCAGAATTATTAGGACAAAATCCATCGGAAGTGCGTTTAGGACAGGAATCAGCCAGTCCATTTGTACAGACAGAGGCGCAGGAATTATCACATCCTGCGGAAATGGTTCTGCTGCAACAAAAAGAGGGGCAACCTGAAACACATACAGCGCAAGAATCAAGTGATTCATCCGAAACGGATATAGCGCGAAAATCAGGTGATTCATCTAAAACGCGTATAGCGCAAAGTTCCAATGGTGCTTATGAAACGCATACCATGCAAAAGACTGCTGATTTATCCCAAATAGAAGATACCGCATTTCCAATAGACAGCACATCAGATGAACTGCATTTGGCACAAAAACCAGTTAGCCCATTTGCACAGACAGTGCCGCAAGAATTGGCACATCCTGCGGAAATGGTTCTGCTGCAACAAAAAGAGGGACAACCTGAAACACATACAGCGCAAGAATCCAGTGATTCATCCGAAACGGATATAGCGCGAAAATCAGGTGATTCATCTAAAACGCGTATAGCGCAAAGTTCCAATGGTGCTTATGAAACGCATACCATGCAAAAGACTGCTGATTTATCCCAAATAGAAGATACCGCATTTCCAATAGACAGCACATCAGATGAACTGCATTTGGCACAAAAACCAGTTAGCCCATTTGCACAGACAGTGCCGCAAGAATTGGCACATCCTGCGGAAATGGTTCTGCTGCAACAAAAAGAGGGACAACCTGAAACACATACAGCGCAAGAATCCAGTGATTCATCCGAAACGGATATAGCGCAAGAATCCAGTGATTCATCCGAAACGGATACAGCGCAAGAATCCAGTGATTCATCCCAAACGGATATAGCGCGAAAATCAGGTGATTCATCTAAAACGCGTATAGCGCAAAG
>CAJUDU010000006.1:34560-67768 GCA_910584935.1 uncultured Butyricicoccus sp.
CCTGAAACACATACAGCGCAAGAATCCAGTGATTCATCCGAAACGGATATAGCGCGAAAATCAGGTGATTCATCTAAAACGCGTATAGCGCAAAGTTCCAATGGTGCTTATGAAACGCATACCATGCAAAAGACTGCTGATTTATCCCAAATAGAAGATACCGCATTTCCAATAGACAGCACATCAGATGAACTGCATTTGGCACAAAAACCAGTTAGCCCATTTGCACAGACAGTGCCGCAAGAATTGGCACATCCTGCGGAAATGGTTCTGCTGCAACAAAAAGAGGGACAACCTGAAACACATACAGCGCAAGAATCCAGTGATTCATCCGAAACGTATATAGCGCAAAATCCCAGTGGCGCCCCTGAAACGCATACAGCACAAAAATATATACACCAGTCAACAATATTGACATCACAGCATTTGGCGCAAAAACCTGCCCATTCCATACAGGCATTTGATACACTGCCAGATATGGCTTATCTGCCTATGCAAATGGTACCGCCGCAGGCGGAAAAAACCGATAAACCAAATGGCACAATGCAAAACCTGCCCGATTGGGCAAAACGCTTCTTACAGCAGCAGACGCCAATAAAATCAGCAGCCCCGATGGTATGGAATGTGCAGGCGGATGCCAACGGCATACCATCGCGCCCACAGCAGCAAATCCAATGGCAGGCACCTAATGCCCTCCAGCAGCCCTCAAATATTGTCTATCGGGAGCAGGGGCAAAAACAACAGCAGTTAGTACAACAATCCCCTGGACTAACAGATTATGAGTTGCGGCGTACCGCAGATAAAGTTTATCATTTAATTGAAGACCGCTTGCGACGGGAATTCCGGCGCAGTGGGCGTTAAATCCCCCACGGCAGCAGAGGAGCGTCAAAAAATGTTTATTGGTTTGCCAAATCCAAATATGATTGCAAAACTTGAAAAAATGAGCATTACCATCCAAAATGGTAAAAAGGCAGGTAAAGTGATTTATGTGTTGTATAACCCGGAAAGTTATCAGCAAAGCCGTCAAATTGGGATTTCCAGCCAGCCTGCCCCTTCTGCCAATATGCCTGTGGTACAGTTCAAATGGGGAACCTCTGGCATTCTCAGTTTCCAGCTATTCTTTGATACCATGTCATCCGGGGCGGAAATTGGCGGAAAAATGACTGATAAATTGGAATTTGAAGCAAATCGTTTGCTTCCTTCCCCCGCCAAATTGGATGTGCGCAAATATACAAATCAAATTTTTGATTTGATGCTGATTGATGCGTCAACCCATACCCCGCCAATCTTAAAATTGGAATGGGCATCGTTACAGTTTAAAGGGTATATGGTGCAGTGCAAACAGACATTTACCAAATTTAATGAAACTGGCGCGCCAGTTCGGGCAACGCTGGATTGTGTTTTCCAGGAATATATTGAACCTAAAAAAATCCCAGCCATGCAGCCCAATGAATCGCCAGATACCACCAAATACCGTACCATTATCCAAGGGGATTCTTTATGGGCATTATCTGCCCGTGAATATGGGCAGTCAGATGAATGGCGCGCCATTGCGGACGCCAATGGGTTAAGCAATCCCAGACGGCTGCGCAATGGTGAAATGCTGGTATTGCCTGGACTGGATTAGCAACAAATAAAAAAGGAGGCAGGCGTAAACTTATGGATAAAGGCAGCTATACTTTTGCGGCACTGGAATCCAAATATGAAAAATTCACTGCGCCTGCGTTTGAAATCACCATTGGCAGCAAAACATTTGCCAGCAATGAACTGCCAGTGACATATTTAGAAGTGGAACAGTCTGCGGACGGCAGCGCGGGTGGCTGTACCTTCTGCATTGATGGGCAATATAATCCAGAAGGCAGCAAATGGGAAAACAATTTGGGCAGCCTGATTCAGGCTGGCGCAAAACTCACGATAAATGGTGGCTATATCCGCAAAAAAGAACTGTTTTATGGCTATATTGATGAATATACCTTTGAATATGGCGGTGAAAATGCGCCACGTATTACCGTCACCGGCATAGATGGGCTTGGTTATTTAATGAGCCTGCGTGAACCCGTCTATGCCGGCAAGAAAAAAGTGGCGGAAATAGTGCGCGCCGCACTCAATAAAAGTGTATCCGCAGGGTTTGCTAAATGTGTCACGGTGGGCAGTTTTTCCGGGTTTGATACCCCAATCCTTAAAGAACAAGTTGATGATTGGCGATTTTTGAACCTGCTTGCACAGCGATATGGCGCCAGTTTATTTGCAGTGGATGGCGAACTTATTTTTGATGATGTTGTGGGCAGCAACAAACCCATTATGACGCTGGCAATCGGCGCAGGATTAAGGTGTTTTACCAAACGGATATCATTAGCACATCAAGTTGGCAAGGTAGAAATCCGTGGACGTGATATCAATCAGAAACCAGTTAAAGGCACAGCGGATGCAGTCACTACCGGTGGCAGCGGCAAATCCGCGGCACAGCTTGTGCCAGCGTTACAAAAAGCCGTTTTGCGGGAATACAGTGAATATGCCCGCACCGAAGCGGAATGCGCGCTGCTGGCACAAAACCGCCTTAATGGGCTTGCGATGGGTTTGGTTTCTGGTGAGGGCGCTTGTATTGGCATTCCCGAACTCATCCCAGGACGTTATGTGCAAATTGATGGCTTTGCCCCAGGCAGCAATGGGACTTATTTTTTAAGTAAAGTCCGTCATCGCTTTGATGCGGATGGCTATCAAACAACCTTTGAAATCAAGGGGGCAAAAACCGAATGAGTGTCATTGACCAACTGAATGCGCTGGAAGGCGGTATGCCAGACCGGCGTGAAATGAACCGCGGCGGCGTGAGCCTGGCACGCATTACCAACGTCACTGACCCGGATAAATTCAACCGGGTAAAATGCCTGCCGGTTGGTTCGGAAAATGCCGAGGAAACCGACTGGTGTTATGTGATGGCGCCAAATGGCGGCGCTTCTTATGGCATATTCTGGTTCCCGCGGGTGGACGATTTGGTGGTCATTGCCTATCTTGATGATGACCCACATCGCCCCTTAGTGCTTGGCGCATTGTGGACAACTGAATCCACACCGCCATACCCTATTGAAGATGGCAAAGTGCAACAGTATGCACTGCGTACCCCCGCTGGCATGGAACTGCTCATGCACGATGAGGAAAACAAAAATAAAGTCACACTCACCATGCCTTCCGGTACCATACTTGTGCTGGATGATGAAAATGAACAAATCAATTTGCAGGATAAAGACGGCGAAAACGCACTGCAAATGGATTTAAAGGGCGGCAATATCACACTGAAAGCCAAAACCAAACTGGCGCTTTCCGCAGGGGATACAACCATTACCTTGGAAAGCAGCGGCAACATTGCCGCAAAGGGCAGCAATAAACTATCTGCTGAAGGCGCAACCGTTGCGGTCAAAGCATCTGCCAAACTCGCCATGCAGGGAGCAAGCGCGGAAATGAAAGCCGATACAACACTGGATTTAAACGCCTCAGGCCCAGCCACCCTCAAAGGCGCAATGGTGAAAATCAATTAGCCCCATATCCGGATGGGGTAGGATAAAAGGAGTCACACAGGCATGAATGGCAAGGAATTTTTAGGGCGCGGATTGAAATTCCCGCTTCAGGTTGACCCGCGTACAGGCAAGTTTACCATGTCCAGCCAAGAGGAAGATATTCGGGAAGCCATTGGCATTATCCTGAACACAACCCGTGGCGAACGTGTGATGCGCCCGGAATTTGGCTCTCATATCATCCAGTATACATTTGCGGCAGCTTCTAATTCCATGATGCAGGGCATTGCTTATGAAGTGCGGGAACAACTCTTATTTCAAGAACCGCGCATTACCGATGTCCAGGTGCAGTGTCATGAAGTAAGTCAGCATACCGGCGCTGTTGTGGTAGAGGTCAGTTATACCGTGCGCAGCACCAACAACCGTTATAACCATGTTTATCCATTCTATATGACCGAAGGTGCGGAAGGGGGTGGAGCTGAATGAAACCGCCAGTATTAGACCCCCGCACATTGGCTGCACTGCGGCAGCAGGTGGCAGCGCTTGCGGCAGCATATACCCCCGAATGGCGGTTTGAAGGCACAGAAGATGACCCAGGGGCAGCGATTGCTGAACTTTTTTGCCAGATGATGGAGCAGGCAGTTGATCGGTTTAATTCCGTGCCGGATAATCTATTTGCCCATTTCCTGGATATGATAGGGTTTCGTCTGCCCGCGCCTTGCCCAGCTTCCGGCATTCTACAATTTACGGTGCATGAAACGGTTGCCCATCCTGTACCCGTTCCAGCGGCAACCCAAGCCTTTACACCTGACAGCCAGGGGGATAATATTGTATATGAAACTGAACGCGCTATCGAAGCAACTCCCGCGCAGCTTTTGGATATTTATTATGCCGACAGCACAACCGATTGGATTGAAAAACTGGATATGGCACAGCCACAGGCGTTTTTTGCCCCGCAGGGGCAAAATCTGCAAAACCATCGGTTTTGGTTATGCCAGCCCGATGTTTTGCGGTTGACAGGCGGCTGCACCATAGAACTTGAACTGCGGCAGCAGGCACGGCATTTGGAAACGCAGTCTGCCGCATACTTTGCAAAACAGGTTTGGACATATTTTAGTGGCGGCAAAGAAATCCCATTTGACAAAGTAGAAGCCCAAAATGGACGGCTGCTGCTGGAAAAAAATACGCCGGATGCACTGGAACCCGATGAAACAGGCAATTTCTGTATTGCCTGTGCGGGGCAGCCGGAAGCCGCCCTGTATTTATCAGGCGTACGCCTGCGCAGCAGCCCCATTGGGCGATGCCCAGCAGATGCTGTATTTGCAGGCGATTTGCCAATAGACCTATCCGAAGGCGGCTACTGCTTTGGCAGGCGCCCCGCGCCATATGGGCTGTTTTACATCCGGTCGGATGTAACGCTTGCCAAGCGCGGCGCGCTGGCAAACCTGCGGCTGGAAATTGCACCCATTGCCGATGCGCCGTCCGAACAACCTTTGCAGTATAATTTTACGCAAGCGATTATTGATAAACGGGAAGCTGTGGCGCAAAAACCCGATGATGTTTACATATCCGCTGTGGTTTGGGAATATTTTAATGGGTCAGGCTGGCGGCAGCTTGCCGTCACCGGTGACCGCAACCCATTTTCCTGCAAGCGGGACGGCGCTTTAGAACTGCGGTTCACTGTGCCGGATGATTTGATGGAAACCGAAGTCAATGCCCAAATGGGTTATTATATCCGGGCACGCATTGCCGAGGTGGAAAATCAGTTTTCCGTTTATCCGCGCTGGATTCTCCCGCTGGTTAAAGCGGTTAGTTTCAGTTGGAACTATGAGCAGCCAATACCAGTGCAGTGCTGTGGCGCGGAAAATAATGGCAGTCGCATACAGGCGGATGGTAATGCCACTGATTTATATTTACCCGCCTTGGTGCCGATGGAACCCGCGCCCCGCGCCATGTATTTCCGGTTTGACCGTTCGCCCCATGCCATGCCGTTATCATTGCTGTTTGAAGTTATTGGGCGGGTGCCGCGTACCGATAAACTGGTTTGGCAAGCCTATACCGGCAAAAAGTTTGAACCTGCTGCCAGTGTGGACGGTACAGGCAACTTGCACCATACCGGACAAGTGCTTTTATATCTGCCAGATTCCTTGCCGTATGCGGAATTTTTTGGGCAGGGCGGTTATTGGCTGCGTGTCAGCCGCAGTTCTTATTTTGAAATGTCTGCGCCCCGTGTGGCTACAGTGCGGCTGAATACGGTTGCGGCGCGCCAGGTGCGCGCCGAAGAACCGCTGTATTTTAACACCTTGCCATATGAAGCGGATAAAACCATTCAGCTTTTAGCCGCACCTGTGGTATCTTGTGCGGTATGGGTTGATGAAGCAGGGGCATTGCCGCTGGCAGATGCCCAAGCGCTTGCCGAAACCGACCCACAAAATGTCACCCTGCTGTGGGAGGAAAATCAGCTTGCCCATGCGTGGGTTCGCTGGCAGGCAGTGGAAAACCTTGCGCTGGCAGCGCCTGAGCAGCGCGCTTATGTGTTGGAACCACAAACCGGCGTGCTCCGGTTTGGCAATGGGCAATGCGGGCGGGTACCGCCCGCTGGTGATGGCGTTATCCGCGTGGAATATGCCAGCGGCGGCGGCACACGCGGCAATGTGCCTGCTGGAAAGGTGGATGCTTTGGTGGGTTCACTGCCACGCATCAGCAGTGTGGTGAATATCACACCGATGGGCGGCGGCACTGATGGTTTGCCGCGCCAGCGTATGGAAGCCATCGGCAACCGCAGGTTGCGCCACCGTTGGCGCGCCGCAGGCGCGCAGGATTTTGAAGAACTTATCCTCGAAGCGTTCCCACAAGTGCTGCATGTGCGTTGTTTTTCCGGCAGAGACAGGCAGGGCAGTCCAGCGGCAGGTCATGTCACTGTGGTGGTGGATACCACTGGCGGCAGCCATACCACAGAAGAACTTTGCAGGCGGGTTTATGAATTTTTAGCGGCGCGGTGTATTTGCTGCTTGGCAGCAGAAAACCGGCTGCATATTTGCCCAGCCGCAGTGCTGACCGTCAGCACCCGGATTTCAGTCACACTGGATGATTTGGACTATGCCGCCGAAGTGCAGCGCGAAATCATCCGGCAGGTGGAATTATTAATCCAAGATGTTTGGCAGCACCGGCAGATTGGCAGTCAAATTCGGATGGATGAATTATGGCGCACTGTGCGGGATACCCCAGGCGTTGCTGTAATTGATCAGATTTTAGCTGAGGGCGCTTATGATAAAGAAGGTCAGCCAGGACTGATTCCGCTGGAAGAAGGGACAGATTTCCCATATGCTGTGGTACAAAACGGCATACATCAGGTGCGGGTGAAATAAAACAGGAAGGAGGGGGAATGCCCCATGCTTGGCATGAGAAAACTGGATGACCAGCGATTTGATACCATTGTACAGCAAGCGGTCAGCCGTTTGCCATGGTTGTGTCCGGAATGGACAGACCATAATGCGCATGACCCAGGGATTACGCTCCTTGAGCTAATGGCATGGTATAAAGAGATGCTGCAATATCAAATGGACAAGCTCACACCATCGCTGGAACGCAGGCTGCTTGCCCTTGCAGGGGCGGAACCTCTACCGGCAAAAGCAGCGGTTTGCGCCTTGGAAGACACGATGGGACAGCCACGCCCACGGCTGTCCCGGCTGGAAAACCAGCAGGGCATTTGTTTTGAACTGGCGGAGCCGATTGGCATACGTCATATGACGTTAAAACGCGTCATGGTTGGACAGCCTGGGCAGTATACCAATGCGGATGGACTGCTAAGCGGCAATTTGGAACTTTGCCCCTTTGCATTTGGCGGGCAGGTTGGCAGTGAATTGCGGCTTGGGTTTTCAGGCACGCCAAAAGAAGATATTCGGTTATGGTTTGAGGTGGTGCCACCTACGGGTGTGCCGCGCAATCCATTTGCGCCGGGGCAGCCGCCCCCGCGCGATATTGCGTGGGCATGGCAGGGCACCGGGCAGGTGCAGCCCCTTGCCGATGCTACCCATGCGCTTAGCAGCAGTGGTTATATCACGCTGCCCGCAGGCGGAATACCCGATGAAGATGGGTTATATTGGCTTTGCCTGCGGCTGGCACGCGCAGGCTGTGAGGAACAGCCGCGTTTATCCAACATATCCGATTGCCGTTATCAGGCGGTGCAGCAGCAAACCCGTGCCAAAAGCCATCGGTTTCAGGTAGGTGCCGGCATGGCAGAAATCATACTGGATGACGCCCTTGCCGCCCAAGCGGAACTTGCTATATTCCTGCGCACCGCCCAAGGCTGGGCGCAGTGCAGCCAATATAAAGCAGTATTTTTGCCGCAAAAAGGACGTGTTATCCAGGTGGATGCTGGGCAAGCAGCACAGGATGGGCAGCCAAACTGTATGGTGGTTTGTTTAGACCCAGTGCATTTACAGGGACTGTTATTTGATACCATTGGGCGTCCGCATGAAGGGTTATATTTGGCGGCACAAGGGCGGCAAGTGCTGCATTTGACCCTGTTATGTGATACCTTGGGGCGGGATGGCGCCATCCGTCCCGCATTATGGCGTCGTGTGGATGATTTATATGCCTGTGGTCCACGTGACCATGTGTTTACTTATGATGCGGCGCGGGAAACCATTCATTTTGGCAATGGGCAATATGGTGCGGTGCCAGTGCCGGGCAAAGGTTCTGTGTTGGTAGCAGAATTGGTATTATCTGCGTGCGGGGCAGGTAATGTGCCTGCCGGGGCAGGGTTGCGCTTTGCCGCGGATGGCGAAGCCATCCATAATACCGCCGCCGCAGGCGGGCGGGATGCGGAAAGCAACCTTTCCGCCCGTGGGCGGCTGCTGCGGATAATTCAGCAGACAGGCAAATGCCTATCCGCTGCCGATTATGAAGCGCAGGCTTGCCACACGCCTGGCTTGCGGGTGGCGGCAGCAAAAGCCCTGCCGGGCTATGACCCGGCGGCGCCTGCTGGCGCCCACCGCCCCGCACAGGTCGCTGTGGTGGTGCTGCCCGATGCCGGGCAGCCCTGCCCCCTGCCGGACAGCCGCTTTTTAGCGGCTGTCCAGCGGCAGCTTGACCATTGCCGTACAGTTGGCATACAGGTGCAGGCTGTGCCGCCGCGTTATGTGCAGTTTACCATTACGCTGCACTTGCGGGCATCTGCCCGCCTGGATGGAGCGCAGGTTGCCCAGCGGCTGGAAGCCGCTGGCTTATCCCGCACCAGTATCGGTGCGCCGGTTTGCCGCGGTGATATCGCCGCGTGCATCCAGCATTTGCCGGGTGTTTTGGAAATCCGGCAGCTCGCGCTGCATGGCAGCGGCAATGGCATATATATGGAAGCTTCTGGGAATTTACAAATCCCGCCGGACTGCATTGCTGTGCTGGAACGGCTGGATTTTACCTGTGACCGAGTATAAGGGGAAGGAGGCTGCTTGTGAGCGCAATTGAAGATAATTTGTCGATTTGCCTACGGGAACAATGGCAAAAAGGGTTATTTTATCAGATGGAATGCAATGGGGATAAGTTGCAGTTGTCACCCCATTGCCATGCGGGGGCATATTGCCTGCCGCCGGTGGACAGCGGCGAAAAAGGCTTTGCCTGGAGCCGCCTCGCGGTTTCCGCCTTGCTGCCGCAGGACTGCACTTTGTGGGTTTATGCCTATGCTGCGGATACCCCGGATTGGGCAGGTTGGCAGGCGCTGCAAAGCGCCTTTGCCGCCGGGGATATGGCGCTTGATGCACAGTTTGGCGCACCGCAGCCAGCCGGTACCGACTGCTGGCTGCATGAGCAGGGGCGTTATCTGTGGATTGCGCTGGCGCTTGCCGCCACAGGCGGCGGCGCGCCGCAGATTCATGCGGTATCCCTGCGCATGGGCGGCGACCATATGGTGGATTATCTGCCTGCCATTTATCAGGGACAGGATTTTACCACCCGTTATTTGTCAATTTTCAATACGATATTTCAAGATATGGAAGATGCCGTTGAAGCTTTGCCGCATGATTTTGATGCCATGGCAGCGTCTGAAGAGATGATTGCTTATTTGGCGGACTGGGTATGCGCGGCGCCAGATGGCGGCAATCTGCGCAGCCGTATCCGCACTGCTTTGCAGGATTATGAGTCCATGTATACGGTGGAAGGCGTCAAACGCAGTGTCAAACGCCTGACTGGACGGGAACCATTTGTCATAGAGCATTTTATGGTTGACCCAAACCTCGCAGGCTGCTGCAATCCCATGCTTTACCGTAGATTATATGGCGAAAACCCTTACCGGTTTTTTCTGCTGCTGGCGGAGGATGCCTTTTCCAGCCGTGACCAGATGGAATGGTTTTTAAGCCGGATGCAGCAGCGCATCCCGGCAGGTATGGAACCCGAATTGGTACTGTTAAAACCCTGTGTACAGCTTGATTGGCATACTTATTTGGGTATCAATTCCTGTGTGGGCAGCCATATTCCTGCGGTCATCAATGAAACGGTGACAATCCATTATGATACAATGATTGGAGGAGCCAAACCATGAGCAACGCTGACTTTTTCCCGCTGGAACGCAACCGTTATTTTTATGGTAAACTGCTGACTGTGCGCGATTTTGAACTGGAACAGCGCTATCACCGCAGTAAAAGCCAACTTTTAAACCGGCTGCGTTTTGGGGCAGGTGTGGTATGCGGGCTTGGCGTAGCCGCCAGCGATGATACAACGCTGCTGATTGAAAGCGGTATGGCGCTGGATTATCAGGGACGTATGGTTGTGCTGGAAGAACCGCTTTTGCGCAAACTGCAAATGATAGAAGGACAGGAAACCCTGCCTGGGCACAGCACAGGGTATTTATGCCTGTGCTATCATGAAACCGATATGGAACCAGTCAATGCGGTCGGCGCGGATACTGGCGAAAGCCGTCAGTTTAATATGACGCGGGAAGGCTGCCGCATTTATCTCACTGCCCAACCACCCGAATATCAGGGCGTGCTGGAAGCTGCTGGTCATGACAATGTGGTGGTGCTGTATACCAGTGCGGATTTGACATTGGTGCTGTCCGCGCCAGCCCTTGCCTGTGGCGGCGGCGGGTATGAAATACAAGTGCTGGTTGTGAAAAATGAGAAAACACCGCCAGTACATTTCCGGCTGGATGGCGAATGCCCTTTTATTGAAAGCGAAAATGGACATCTCTGCTTGGAGTTCCGCGAAAGTCCGGAGGAAAAACGTTGTGTTTATACCGCCTCATTCCAGTTTCAGGCGCGGCAGCTTCGTGATATGGACAGCGGCTTATTCCCATCAGGCGGCGAATTGGATTTAGAGCTTGGCAGCCATCACTATAAAAATTATATTGAAATCCCCGCTCAGATTCATCTTTGCAGCAGTGTGGCGGATTTGGACGCCCGTACCCGCACAGCGGATAACCTAGACCGGCGGCTGCGTGGACGGGATATCCCGATTTATTTGGCAAAACTGGAGTTAATCAATTCAGCAGGCGGCGTATTTGTCGCATCAGTCACCGATTTGCCTTTTGGACAGGCGCTTGATTATGCGGTACATACCACCCAAAACGCAGGTGGCCCACAAGAAGTAACAACATCAGTGCGCAGTTTGGAATATTGGCAAAAACCTGATGTTCGTGCGGCTTATCAGCCCGCAACCGGTGCATTGCATTTTGATTTTGGCATTCCATCGCCTGAACAGTATGATTATGCGGTGGCGCATGGTTCGGTTGACTTGACATTGCCTGGCGGCATCCGGGTGAATAGCCGGGTATTTTCTGAGGAAATCCCCCATGGCTTGGGGCCAGGCGCAGTGGATATCCGGTTAAGCATTGCTTGTCAGGATGATGGGGAAAATACCCTGTTATATGGCAACAGTGAAGTATTTCGCGGCAAAAATACGCCCGGCAATGCGATTTGGGCGGATGCCGCCGCGTTGGTTTATCCGGCACGCGGCACCATGCGCATTGGCTTATGGCTGCATGACACAGTGGAGGGCAACCGTGTCACGGTGCATTATTTCGCGCAGAAACCCGAACGCGATACCAGCCGCCTGCTGGCACAGCGGCGGGTAAGCCTTGCCATTACGCCAGAATTTTCCCATGTCAGCCGCCGCGGTACCCTGCGTTTTGAAGCGGAAGTGACCGGCAGTGAGGATACCCGCGTAAGCTGGCAGGTGCGTGAGCAAAATGGCGGCAGCATTGACCGCAATGGCATTTATCAGGCGCCTGAACTGCCAGGGACTTATGAAATTATTGCAAGCGCTAACGTGGATGAGGATATCACAGCCAGCGCATTTGTCATTGTGGATTGATTATGAAAGGAGGGGCGCATGGAAACGGTACTCATACGGGAACGGTATAAAGTGGTGCAGGTGCTGGAAGCCGGTGGGGATTATGCGTTTGCGGAAACGGTGGATATCACTGACCGAGAAATGCCTGTGCGCTTGCTCAATATTTATGAAGGGCAGCAAGCTGCCACATATGCCGCGGTTTATACAAAGATGGAACATACCGCGTTTTGTGAAGCGTTTTTATGCGGTGAAAGTTTGGTTGCCGCATTCCTGCCCTGCACAGGGCTGCCAATTGACCGGGTGTTTTATCGCGGTGCGGTTTGGGATTGGCAACAGAGGCTGGAATATGCTGAATTACTACTGCATCAGGCGCTAAGCATGGCAAATTTGCCGCCTGCGATAAGCTGTGCGGCATGGCTGAGTGAAAATGTCTACATAGACAGGGATAACCACCGGGTCGGCTTGCGTTGGCGTATCCGTCCGATGGCGGGTATGAATGCTCGTGAACTCGCGCTGCTGGCGGGTGACCAGGCACAAAAAGTGCTTGCGCCGCGCTTTGCGCAGGGCGATGCCGAAGCCGCGTTCGCGGCAAGGCTCCGGCGTGGGGAATTTGTTTCCATTGTGCCTTTATATGCTGCGTGGCGGCGTGCCGCCCAGCAAATGCGCGAAGAATATGAAGCGCTGGACAAGAAAAATAAGTTTAAACGGTGGTTTGCTTTGTTGTGGAAACAATGCAAACGGCAATTATGGAAGCGGAGGGAACGCCGTGGGTAAACAGGGGAAATTGACATTTGCTGTGGTGGTGCTATTCATCATGGCAGCTATGGCGATGGTTTGCAGCCCATTGATTGGCGATTGCATTTCTATCCTGCAAACCGGCTGTGGCAACCGGCAATATCTTGCCATTGGTGCGGGGCAAGGTGGGATTTGTGCCGTAAGCCAGGAGAAAAATGGGTTTCGGTTTACCTTTGGTACCGCAGATGGCAAACGGCAGGGCAGTCAAACAGTAGACCTGCCAGAAGCTTCCAAAGGCAGCGTTGCCAGGGTTTACCCGGCAGCAGATGGCATTTATCTGTCCATATATTTGCCCGAAAAGGGCATTGGCGCGGCGGCAAATCTTGCGCTGTACCGCCTGCCGCGCAAAGGCGCGCCCGAACGGCTGCTATTGCAGCCTTGCGCAGGGGATACCCCGGCGCAGCGTATGGCAGATTGTAGCATTTCCGGCTTTACTGAGCAGGATGGACAGGTATCTTTTGCGCTCTTTGACCAGGGGATGGTACAGGCTTATCATACAGCGGAAGAAGGCGGGTTATATGAAGGGCAATCCTGTGCGGCAGATGATGCGGTTTGTGCCGCGATGCTGTCTGATGGCAACATTGCGCTTGGCGGCAAAGGGATGCTGACCATTGACGGCCAGCCGGCATGGTTCCCGATGGAAAATCAAATAGTCACACAACTTACACAAGTTGGCTCTGGATTTTTTTATATTGACAGCGCCAGCTTTGATGTGTTTTTTAACGACCTTACCGGGACAGAGGCAGTGAAAGCATTTTCCTTGAACACCATGCTGGATAAAGTAACGGATATGGCATTTTTACCCGATGGACGGCTGCTCATCCTGCGCGATAGGCATCAGTTGCAGCTTGTGCAGGAAAGCGGCAGTATGCAGCTAAACCGGCTGCTTTATCATACACCAGCCGCGTGTGTGCTCATCCTGATGGGGCTTCTGTTTGTTGTGCTGGTGCTGGCAGTGCTGGTATGGGGCTGTTTTTGTGCGCAGCGGCAGGGTTATTTGCCGCTTGTGGTGCGCTGGGGCAGTCTGACCGCACTCGCGGTGCTGGTATGTGGGCTGGTGTTGTATCAGATTTGTTTGCGTCCGGCAATCCGGGGCAATTTGGCAGAGCAAGCGGAAAATATCTTATCACTTGCCACAGATAACTTGGATGATATTACAGCAGGGGTGCCGCAAAATGGCGATTATGCTGGGGCAAAAGCCACAGCATATGATAAAATGTTTGATGGATGGTATGTCAGCCGTGCCGCTGGCGGCTTGCCTGCCGGCAGCCGCGCCGGATTATCCCCTGGGTTTTCTGTCCATTTGGCAGAGCAGGCGAAAAAACAAGGGCAAGCCTTTGCCTGGCAGTCCGGCAGCATTGATTTTTATCTGGAGGAACAAGGTGAAATCCTTCGGGTCAGTGTGCCTGACCAGTTGCTGGCGGCGCGTGCCGCCGCCCAGCAAACAAATGCGGTCATCCGCATGGCGGCAGGGCTTGGACTGCTGTGGTTTATTTTCCTGCTGGCATTATTGCTGATTGGGCATCGGGTGCGCACGCTGGCATATGCCATGGAACTGGTTGCCGCTGGGGAAGAAGATATCCCGCGGCTGTATACGGGCGATGAACTCGAAGGGATGTCCGCATCCCTTGCTAGCATGGCAAAAAGCATACGGCAGCAAAAAGAACAGCAGCAAGGGCTAATCCGTGCCTATCTACGGTTTGTGCCTGAACAGGTATTGCGACTGTTAGGGCGCAGCTCGATTTTGGAAGTTGACCGCCATACCTTAGCTGTGCGGCAAATGTCGGTAATGACTGTTTGGTTTGCTTTCCCGGAACGGGTATATGCTCATAATACACGGGCACTGTTTGACAGCATCAATGAAATTATTGAACGCACCAGCGCTATCATTGCCCAAAAGGGCGGCACAGTATTTAATTTTTCCCATAGCGGTTATCATGTTGCCTTGGAGGGGCAGCCTGAACAGGTTGTCAGTACGGCTGTTGCCATACAACAGGAGATTCTTTCCATCAATGAACAGCGTATGATACGCGGTGTACCGCCGGTCACATTGCGCATTGCACTGGATGTTGGCGAAGTGATGTTTGGCATTGTCGGCGATGAATCACAAATGGAGCCGACGACGATTTCTTCCAGTTTTGCAACGGCACAAGGGCTGATTGCATTATGCAGCCGATTGGACGCAGGCATTTTATGCACAGAAAATGTGATTGCTGGTGCGGAACAATATGGAAACCGTTACATGGGAAAAAGTATCCAGGGCGGCAGCCCAGTGCGGGTTTATGAAATTTATGACGGGGATGTTTATTCCCTGCGCCGGGATAAAGAAACTGCGGGGAAAAAGTTTGCACAAGGTGTATTTTCGCTGTATAGCCGTGATTTTGTGACGGCAAAACGTATTTTCTTGGAGCTGGTACATGATAATCCGCGGGATGGCGGCGCAAGGTATTATTTATACCTTGCTGACCAGCTTGAAAAAAACCCGGCGGCGGAAATCAGTTTAGAGTTATAGCAGGGAGGACAAAGCAATGGGCATTACCCAGCTTGATATGATCCGGCGGCAGGCAGAAGCTGCCGTACAGCGTCAGGTTTCAGGCGAAATGGCGCGGTTGCGTCGCAATACCAGCCTAGTGGCAGAGTTAAGCAGCCTTGCCGCCCGCGCGGTACGTGCGGCGGCAGGCCATTCCCGCCCCCCGCAGGAGGGCAGGAATACGGGGCGGGCGCTGGACAGCGCTCCGCCCCAAGTGCAGGCGGCACAGCCGCCTGCACCCTGCGCCGATGGCTACCGACGGGTATCGCCTGTGCAGATGCTCTATACACCGCCAGATTACCAGCGCAGGCTGGTGAAAAAAGGAATAGGCATTGCGCTTGCCGCCTTGCTTGGGCTGGGCATTTTATGGGTGCTGGTGCGGTATTCCATTTTGAGTTTATAAGCCCTGGCTTGCCAGGGCGCATGAGGAGGAACTTAATTTGCTGAGCCATTTGCTGACACAGTTGCTGCGGTCGTTCGGGATTTTTTTCCGCACCATACGCGCCTTTTTTAGCCGGAGTTTGACCGGCGTATGGGCGCGTGTCCGGCGGATGACCAATTTTTCCCGCCAGGCGACCAAAGTTGCAGCCGATTCGCTTCAGTCGGCGGCTGCTTTGACAAAAAAACCAACGGCACGGAGGGATTATGTCGAAACCGGGCGGCTGTTTATTGCGAAAAAGTTCTTGCTAATGCTGTTGGCAGGCATTGTGATTTTAGCGCTGCTGCTCTATTTCGTGGTATGGCCGTTTATTTTAGGGCATTTTTTAACCGCACGGTTTTATGTGGAAGACCCACGTGTTGAAACCTGGACAGGGCGTGTGATTGTTTATGCGGATAAACAAAAAACCTTGCCGCTTTATGAAGGAAAATTGATAGAAGGACTTTTGCAGGGGAAAGGCAGGGATTTTGATGCGGAAGGGCTGCTTGCTTATGATGGGATGTTTGCCGATGGGCAGCGCCAAGGCAAAGGGACAGCTTATGACAAAGGTGTGACCATTTATGAAGGGGAATTTGCCGCTGGCGTTTATGAAGGTATGGGCAAACGCTATCAGGATGGCGCTTTAGAATATGAAGGGGCTTTTGCAGGCGGTATGCCAGATGGCGAGGGCATAAAATATTATAATAATGGGAAAACACAGTATAAAGGTGCCTTTGCAAATGGGCTGTATGAAGGGCAGGGCATTGCTTATCAGGATGACGGCAGCAAATTATATGAAGGCAGTTTTTCAGCTGGGCAATATAATGGCGAAGGCAGTTTATTCCCACGGGAAAATCAACGGATTGACGCGGTTTTTGCCGATG
Organism: uncultured Butyricicoccus sp.; assembly: GCA_910584935.1. Classification (GTDB taxonomy): domain Bacteria; phylum Bacillota; class Clostridia; order Oscillospirales; family Butyricicoccaceae; genus Butyricicoccus_B. The sequence continues at coordinate 50,980 of CAJUDU010000006.1, forward strand.
GCGTGCCGGATGGCGCTATGGATTGGTATAAAAACAGCAAATTATATTATAGTGGTGAAACCGATGGCTTAATGCCTGCCGGGTATGGCGCATTATATAACCAGAATGGTAAAATTGCTTATCAGGGGCAAATGGCAAATGGTACGATAGATGGCGCATGGCTCACATCTTTGACTGCCGATGAGTTTCGCGCCGCCCTTGGCGAAGTCACGCCCCAGGAATATGGGCAGATTAGCGGCGGGTTTGTCATTGCGTCACCGTCTATTGGGCTTGCCGCGCTGTGCAGCTACCAGACCACTGATAATCCGCCGATGGTTTATCGTGCTTACTTATCCGCCCCAAGGGAGGAGCGATTTGCCTTGCTGCCCGGGCAGGATGCCGCCAATATCGATGGTTGGGGCGAAGCGTATGTCAGTATGCCATATTATCCCGGCATTATGGGCGTTAGTACGCCCGCGGGCACTTATGACAGCAAAGCATATGATTTAGGCACTTGTTATGCTGAGTTGTTCACGAATGAGGAACAGCCGGTTTTGCTGGTATGGAGCCGTACCGATGTCATGCCGGTATCGACAGGCGCGCTGGGCGGCGCGGAAGCTGCCGCAGCAGCCGGAGAACAGGCGCGGCTGGATGATTTCTTAGCCTCGCTTGGGCTGGCTGGCGGCGATAGCGCCGCCAGCAGTGCCGCCGCACCAGCGGCGGAAAACCCCTACCTGGGCAAAGCCCCGGTAGAAAACGCGATTGCGGCTTGTCCGTCAGCGGCAAGCGCATCCGCCGCTATTGCCGCCATGCTTTCTTATTGGGAAAACGCGGAACGCCGCGCCGCTGTGGAACAAAATCTTGCCCGTGTGGGTGAACTGCTGATTGATGCGCAAAATGCGCAGGCAGGCGGCATAGGCGACCCACAAACAGTAGCGAAATTACAATCCCAGCAAACATCGTTATCCGGGCAGCTTGCGGCGTGTACCGCCGCTATGGGCAAGGCTTCCGCAGAAGCTGCCAGCGCAGGCGGGATTAATCCATCTGGTTATGATTTGAGTACGCTGACCGTACAGTTTGACCCGGTAACACTGGATATCAGCGATTTAGAGCTGATTGCCACCGCATATGCGCAGGCGACAGCCGCGCCAAATCAGCCAGTGGACAGCGCCGCGATTGCGCTTTCAGTGAAAACAACACTTGCCGATATGGTTGGCGCTTATGGACAGATGAAAAGCGCGCTTGCGGCAGCGCAGCAGGCGGCACAAAATGCCACAGCAATTGCGGGGCGGTTTGCAACAGGTGCAGCGGCAAAAGCCGATTGGTATCAGGCAATGAATACACAATCTGATTGCCAGGCGGCGCTTTATACCGCGCTTAGCGATTTTACCGCAAAGGTAAATACACTCAATGATTTCACTGGCGGTTGGGTATCCCGTACCCAAGGCTGGCAGGCATCCGCATTGTTGCCGCTTTATCAAGCGGCAGGGCAACCATCCCAGTAAAGGAGGGGAAAAATGGCTGATTATACGGCAATTGTAGAAGCAGGCAGCGCATTGGTTGATTTGCTGCGGGATAACCTGACGCCTGAACCGCTGGGCAACCGAGAATTGATTGCATTATGTTCGCCGCATGAAAGTGAAAATAACCAGCTCACATTATATCTTTATGACATTGAGGAAGAAAGCCAAAATATGACCAGTGGGTATTATCAGGTGGATAAAAATACCCAGCGCCGCAGCCCTGCACAGTTTATTCTGCGGTATTTGGTCACGGCGCATTCTAAAGCGCCTGTGCAGCTGCGTGAAGCTGACCAGCATCGTATTTTAGGGGCGGCAATCCAAACCTTGCGGGATAACCCTGTGATACCACAACAGTATTTAGGCGGTTCCCTTGCTGAGGAACAAGCACAAATCCATTTGGCAATGGAAAAGGTGCCATTTGAACAAATGCTGAAAATTTGGAACAATACATCCAAAGAATATAAGGCATCTTTTGTGCTGATGGTGACAGGGGTAACGATTGCATCCAAACGGTCGTGCCATGTCACAAGAGTTACAGAAGTGGAAATTACAACCAAACAAATGGATGGAGGTGGGTCATGATTCGGCGCAGGGTCAGCGCGGCATTACAGCTGCGTGACAGTTTCTGGGGCTGCCCTGCCGAAGGCAAAGCCATTTGTACACTCAATGGGCGGCAAAGCCGCCCACAGATACGCCCAGGCGGCTGGCTCATCTGGACAGATTTGCCCGCCGGGGCGTATGATTTAACCGTATCGCTGTATGGGTTTCAAACCGGTGTATTGACCATTGAAGTGCCTGAAAAAGGGCTGTGGGAAGGCAGTATGCTGCTTGCCCCTGGGACAGGTTATCGATTTCGGGATACAGCGGCAAAACTGACGCTTCATTTGGTGCATGGCAAAAAATCCATTGCGAATGCGGAAATCTGGCTGTGTACCACTGGGCGGACAGAACTGCGCATCGCGCAGGATACCGCCGCCAAAGGCGCGGAAGCTTTACGGCTTTATTGCAGGGGTAATCGTGCTTTGCTGCCCGTGCCGGGCACGTTTCTGGTGGCGGATGAAAATAAACCTGAACTTATTCAGCTGGCAGCGCTTGAAAGAGAACAGGGCATTTTAGCCGCTCCCTTAAAAGCCGCGCATGGGCGCGGCAAAGTGCTGATGCAGGCACAGCCTGTGCGCACCAGCCCTGACGGGTTGGTACAGGCGGCATTCGCCGCCGAGGGCAATTTGACTGTGCTGTATGGCAAGAAAACGCGGCAAATCCCGCTTGAAGCCGGGGAACAGGAAATCATATTTAAGTTTTAAGGGGGCGTTGTTATGGCAAATCCTGTGGTGAATACAACCATTTGTACTTGTTCATTTGGCACACTGCCAATGGTGCTGTCGGTGACATCTCAGCAGACCGTGCAAATGTGTACCCAGCTTGCGGCAACCATTATGGATAATCAATGCACAACCTTTGGAATGTGTTCCAGCATCGCAAATCCAGCGGTTGCCGCGGCAACCGCCGCGGCGCTTGGCGTATTAACGCCAAGCGCCTGCATCCCGGTAACGCCGGCGCCATGGGCGCCTGGCGTGCCAACTGTGATGGTTTGCGGCAAACCGCTGCTGAACAATAGCAAATTAATGTGTATGTATGGCGGTGTGATACAAGTCAGCATGACGCCAGCGCTTACCATTCAGACACCATAACAGAAAAAGGGGGGCGGAACACCATGCATGAGGGCATCAGCCCGAACCTATCCGGATATACCAGCCAATGGGAGCTGATGCGCGACCTGTTTTTATGGCTGGATTTAAAGCTTTATTATTATTATGACCATCATCAGTGGTTAGGTCCGGACAGCGGCATGAAAAATATGTTAGGGCTTGTTGTCACACGGGAAGAATTTGAGCATCAGCTTGCCAAAGCAGCACAGCAGGGGTTAGCTGAACAGATTACCCCAGAAGAAGCCAGCCATATTAGTGATATGTATCAGGCGGCATTATTGCGGCTGCGACGGACAGAAAAGCAGGATTTCCCGCTGATGCAGTTGTTTTCACGCTGTAAATTAGATGAATTTGAACAGCATTGTGTGATACTGGCTTATGCGGCAGTGCTGGACAGGAAATATGAAAAACTGCTTGCCTATTTACAGGATGATATGACGCGGAAAACCCCTGGCACAGCGCTTGCGGTACAGCTTTTTTTGCCTGCTGAGGAAAATGTGGAACAGTATATGGCGCGATTTTCACAGAAAGGGTTGTTTATAAGCTTATTCCAGCCAGAAGCCCTGGCAAATGGCGCATTGGTATTGCGCCCGTTGGTGTTGGAGTATTTATCTGCTGGGCGGATTGCCGATACCTCAAGGCGGCAAACCTATGATGGCACTGCCCACAGCCCAAAAGAACGATTGACCATACAAACTGAAATTGCCCGTCGGCTGGACGGGCTGATGGATACCGCGTGTGTGGTTTGTTTATCAGGCGGTGCGGGCAGCGGCAAACGGTTTCAGTTAGAGCATTTATTTTCCCGGCAAAAAGTGCGTGGTGTTTTTGCGGATTTATCCAGCGAGGACTGGAAAGAATGTGCTGAACAAGCGGCGCTTGCCGCAGTCTTGCAGGACGCATATTTATGCGCGTATCATTTGGATGAGAAAAATGAAACTGGGGATATGGTGCCGCCATCCGCGCATAAGATAGAAACGCTGTGTGCGCTGCAAACCGGCAAGGATAAATTATTTTTGTTGTCCTGTTTGCCGGTATCCGCACGAGTAGGGCGGCTTGCGGTGGATTTGGCATTACCTGCGCTCAGTGAGCGGGAACGGCTGGAATTATTCCGTGTCGCTTTGCGGCAAGCACAACTCGCGGATGATGTTTCCGCTGAAGAACTTGCGGGGAAGTTTCATTTTTCTCCACGGCAAATCCGACTTGCAGCACAGCAAGCCATCGGGCTTGCCCAGCTTGACGGCAAACCAAAACTGGACAGTGAAGGGTTACATCAGGCTTGTTACCGGCAGGTTGTCCATCGGCTTGGCGAACTGGCGCACCGTGTCCCGGCGGCGTATACTTGGGATGATGTTGTCCTTCCCGCGCCGCAAAAACAATTGATGCAGCAGGCGTGCAATCATGTGCGGTATCAGTATCAAGTGTACTGTAATTGGGGATTTGAACGCAAAATTAGTTATGGGCGCGGGTTGTCCATTTTATTTGCCGGGTCGCCGGGCACAGGGAAAACCATGTGTGCCCAAGTGATTGCCCGGCAACTGAATATGGAAATGTATAAAGTGAATATTTCACAGATTGTCAGCAAATATATCGGCGAAACCGAAAAGAATTTACAGGCAGTTTTTGCCGAAGCGCGGGATTCCAATTGTATTTTATTTTTTGATGAATGTGATGCGTTATTTGGCAAGCGCGGGGAAGTCAAGGATTCCCATGACCGCAATGCCAATGTTGAAGTGGCATATTTATTGCAGCAAATTGAAGAATATGACGGGGTATGTATTCTGGCAACCAATTTAGTTGGCAATATTGACGCGGCATTTATGCGCCGGATTACTTATGTGGTACATTTTCCCTTTCCAGACGCCGCGATGCGTGAGGAGATTTACCGGCGAACCATCCCGGCGGCGGTGCCGCTTAGTGATGATATTGATTGGAAATTCCTTGCCGAAAAATTTGAGCTGTCCGGTGGGCATATCAAAAATATTGTGCTGGTCGCGGCGTTTATGGCGGCAGGGCAGGGTACACCAGTTGGGATGCGGCATTTATTGCGTGCTGCTGTGGGCGAACTGAAAAAGAATGAAATTGTTGTGGTGCGGGAAGAACTGCGGGAATATGCCGACCTGCTGGATGATGGAGGTGCAGCATGAAAAAGCAAAATACGCTGATCTGGCGGCTGGCATTACAGATTGCGGCTGGCGCGGTGCTGCTGGCAGTGGTGGAATCGTTAATTATGGTATATATCCGTCCGCAAAGCAGCGGACGCGCTCTATTTGGCAGCCTATTGGTGATAGGGGTATTTGCCATATGGCTTACTTGGTGGCTGCGCCAAAAAATCCATGTACCGCTGGAGGATTTATATTTTGCCCTGCGGGATGAAGGCATGGGCATGACGCCAGAACTGCTGTCGCGTGAGGATGAAATTGGTGCGCTGGCAGAAGCGGCGTCTGATCTCATTTATCAGGTAGAAGAAGAACTGGGTGAAGCGTGCAGGCGGTCAGCGGCAAAGGCGGAGCAGCAGGCACAAACCAGTATGGCAGAAGAAATATGCCGGTCAGCCCTGCCCCAGCGCCTGCCGGATATCCCAAGCCGGTCTAATTTTGAGCTGGATGGGTTTATTGAACGTGGTTTGGCACAAAACAGCCAGTTTTATGATTATTTTTTCATTGATCCGGGATTATTATGTGTTGTCATTGCGCAGACGCCAGGCGGCGGCATTGCGGAAGCGTTATATATGGTGGTTGCACAGACGACAATTCGCAGCCGTTTACGGCAAGGACGGTCGCTGGAAGAAACCATGGCAGACGTCAACACCCAGCTTTATGATTTAGGCAGCCGTTCTTGTTTGAATGCGTTGGTAGGTACGCTGAATACAGCCGATGGGCGGTTTACTTATGTCAATGCTGGACAGCAGCAGCCGCTTTTTATGCGCAATGAGGACAGATACGAATGGGTAGAATCACCGGTATACGCACCACTTGGCATGAATGAGAATGTATCATATCGTTCGATGGAACTGCGTATGAAACAAGGTGACCGGTTATTTTTACATACTGCGGGGCTGTCATCGCTGGAAGATGCACAAGGCACAGCATATGGGGTACGGCAAATGCGGGCAGATTTAAACACCAGCCGCAGCAAAGGCCTATCCGGACAAGAACTATTGCAGTTTGTCAGTGACAATGCGATTGTATACAGCCAAGATATGCAGGCGAAAGATGGATATGCGCTGCTGATGTTATTATTTTGCAAAGGCGACAAAGAACTAGCGCATTGTGATGTACCGGCAAGACCGGAATATGCGGCAGAAGTGGCAGGGTTTCTCAAAAAGCAATTTGCGGACAATGGGATAGACCGGCGGCATTATGCGCGGGAAGCAGTCCTAGTGGATGAAATGTTTGCTTTATGCTGCCGCAAAGCGCAGGCAGGCAGCAATGTGATGGTAGAATGTGGAGTTGCGCCCGATGCACAGATGGTAAACATACGGATTACAGCGGTTTTAGGTGGTATAGACCCATTGGAAACCGAAAATGGCACAGCGGAAAACGCGGTAGATTTTATCCGAGACAATGCGGATTATGTAACATTTAAGGCAGGCGAGGAACGCGATACGATTACGATGGTTAGTTTTCTTTGAGCGGGGATTTTGCCGCTTTCTTTCGAGAAAGAAAGCGGCGCAAAGAAAGCTTCTTTTCCGCCGCTGCACGCTGCGGCGGAGTGCAGCCCGTTTGGTGCGGTGCATGATGCTGAAACCGGTTGCAGTTAGAAGGTGTTATCCATTGTGGGCTAAGGGAAATAATTACACCCTGCCTTTGTGCTTGACAAAGACAGGGCGCATCCATTATAATAATGGTAGGTGAAGCCAATAACTTTGGTCAGCCGCCTATCAACTTAAATGCTTATTAAGTTGACCGTTCAGCTTCCATCTGAGCGGTCAACGCGCATTTATCATGAAAATGTAAAGCCAAAAAGCAGTACAGAGAATGAATCTCCAAAGTTTCATTGACATATGCAACACCCCCTTCCCGTTTTGGAATCAGGATAGAATCCTGTTTCGCTGGGAAAGAAGCGGCTGACCGCTGTTATCAAACAACACCTGCCCTTCCTTTCAGAAGGGCAGGTTTATTATAACATAAGGTGTCGGGAAATGTCAAAATAATGTGCTGCTTGATGTGTATCATTGACCGCTTGGACGTCATCCGAACGGTCAATTTTATATTTCTGGGCAAAAAGCTTTCTTGTTTCGGAAGGTTTTTTTTTATCTTTCTATGCGTTTTCTATGTCAATTTTCCCTTGGATATGGTATAATAACCCCAAAATAAAATCACGCCGAAAGGAATTTTTGCCGATGAGAATGCGTAAAAAGAAAAATCTGGATACCCGCCTTGCGGCGTGTGCCGCTGTGATGATTCAAAATCCAATGGATTTTCAAGATAAATGGTTTGAAGTGTTTGGTAATCATAATCCGCTGCATTTGGAAATTGGTTGCGGCAAGGGCCGGTTTATTATCGAAATGGCAAAACGGTATCCGGAAGTTAATTTTGTTGCCGTGGAGCGGGAAGAAGGCGCCCTTATTATGGCAACTGAACAGGCACTTGCCTTGCAGCTGCCGAATCTCCGGTTTTTAAGCATTGATGCCGCAGATCTTGCGGCGGTTTTTGCAGCGGGTGAAATTGCTCGTATTTATTTGAATTTCTCTGACCCATGGCCGCCAAACCGTCAGCGCCGCCGCCGGCTTACCCATGCCGATTATTTGGATGTGTATGATAAGATTTTAAAGCAGGATGGTGATGTCTGTTTTAAAACAGATAATCAGCGGCTTTTTGAATGGTCGCTTGCTTCCATTTGTGAATATGGCTGGCTGATACAAAATATTTCCCTTGATTTGCACCATTCCGCTTTAGCCGATGAAAATATTATGACCGAATATGAGGAGAAATTCTCTGCGCAAGGATATCGCATTTATCGTTTGGAAGCCCGCCGCCGGTTGCCGCAGTTTTTAGATAAACGCCGCCCAATTCGAAATCCTGCCCAATAAAACCAGTTTAGGTTTGTGAAAAGAAAATAAAAACAATTCATTTTCGCGTTATATTCCGTACAAGTTTGACAAAACAGGGCAAATCTTATATAATAAAAGTTACCTGAAATAATTCACAGGCGGAATAGTGCCTGTTTTTGAACTTTTTGATGGAGGTTAACCCTTATGTTTGAACGTACCAGCGGTGTGCTGATGCACATCACTTCTTTGCCATCCCCACATGGGATTGGTTCCCTTGGTAAAGCTGCTTATGATTTTGTGGATTTTTTGCAAGCTGCGGGACAACGCTATTGGCAGGTATTGCCCCTTGGGCATACTGGGTTTGGCGATTCCCCTTACCAGTGCTTTTCTGCTGCCGCAGGAAATTATTTGATGATTGATTTGGATATGTTGGAGCAGGATGGATTGCTTACCAAAGAAGAAATTCAGCAGGCAGAATTTAATCATTCGCCCGATAAAGTGGAATATGAATTGCTTGCCGCAAGCCGTCCGCCGTTGCTGCGCAAGGCGTTTGCGCGTGTGGATGATGAAATGCAGCTAGAAATTACAGCGTTCCGCCGCCGTAACCGTTCTTGGATTGAAGATTATATGCTGTTTATGGCGCTGAAAGAGGAGAAATTTGAAGGGCGTGCTCTGTGGGATTGGACAGATGAGGAAGTCCGCAGCCGCGTACCAGCGGCGATGAAAGCAGCGCGCGAAGAACTGAAAGAGGAAATGGATTTCCGGGTATTTTTACAATATCTGTTCTTCAAGCAGTGGGATGCACTGCATGAATATGCAAATGCCCATGGCGTGCAAATCATTGGCGATATCCCAATTTATGTGTCACCAGACAGCGCTGACGTTTGGCAGCATCCAACATTATTTAAAGTCGGCAGCGACTTTAAACCGAAAAAGGTCGCTGGTGTGCCGCCTGATTATTATTCCGAAACCGGTCAGCTTTGGGGTAATCCGGTTTATGATTGGAAAATCCATGAAGAGGAAAATTATAAATGGTGGATTTGGCGCATTAAAAGCAATTTAGCGCTGTTTGATGTCATTCGGATTGACCATTTCCGTGGGTTGGAATCTTATTGGGAAGTTTCCGCAAAAGCTGAAAACGCAATCAAAGGGCGTTGGTGCAAAGGCCCTGGCATGAAGTTGTTCCATGCGCTGGAAGCCGAGCTGGGCAAACTGCCCATTGTTGCCGAGGATTTGGGTATCATTACTGATAAGGTACGGGAATTGCTGGAGGAAAGCGGTTTCCCAGGCATGAAAGTGCTGATTTTTGGCTTTGATGTGTGGAATGATAATGAACATTTACCGCATAATTATAAGCCGAATATGATTGTTTATACCTCAACGCATGATAGCCAGAGTATTTGCGAACAGATTATGGATATCTGCAACGATGCCGAAAAGGAATTTGCATACCAGTATTTGCGCACTTCCCATCAGGAGGCAATGGGCTGGAGCGCAATCAAAACCGTATGGGCTTCCCCGGCAAATATTACGATGACAACCATGCAGGATATTTTATCCCTGGGTGCGGATGCCCGGATGAATGTACCGTCTACCTTGGGCGGCAACTGGGCTTGGCGTGTCCGCAAAGAAGGGATTAACGAAAAAGTGGCAAAAATGTTGTGTGAAATTACTAAGACATATAAACGCTATAAACCATATCAGCCGCCAGTAAAACACAGCCGTAAACCAGTCGAAAAATCCACTGCGGCACAGCAGGAAAAGATAAAAGAACAACCAGAAACAGAATCATAAGATGTTGTAAAGAGGTGTAGCATGGAAAATGAAATATCAAGCTGCAATTTTTGATTTGGATGGCACATTGCTGAATACATTAGGTGATTTGGCAGATGCGGTGAATGCCGCGATTGTACCGCATGGGCTTGCCGCTGTGAATGAGGAACAAGTGCGCCAGCGTGTTGGCAATGGCGTGCGCAATCTTATCCGGCGGTCAATGCCTGAAGGGATGCCAGATCAGGATATTGATGATTGCCTTGCTGTATTCCGTGAATATTACAATGTGCATTTGATGGATCAGACAAGTCCATATCCAGGGATGCGTGAGGTGCTTAAAACCCTAAAAAATGCCGACATGAAAGTTGCGGTGCTTTCCAACAAATATGACCCGGCAACCAAGGCACTCATTGCGCATTTTTTCCCGGATATGGTGGATATCACATTCGGGGAACGCCCAGGCGTGCCCCGCAAGCCTGACCCCGCTTCTTGTTTGGAAGCCATGGAGCGCCTTGGCGCAACACCTGAAACAACCGTTTATATCGGTGACAGTGCCGTGGATATCCAGACGGCACAAAATGCTGGGCTGGATTGTATCAGCGTGACCTGGGGGTTCCGCAGCCGACAGGAACTTATTGAAAGCCATGCTTCTGTGCTTGCAGATAGCCCACAGGAATTGCTTTCCATATTGGTTGGCATTCATGCGGAGGATATTGCGAAAGCATTTACAGCTCATGGGTTTGGATTCCATTGGTTTGCAAACCGTGCGCAGGCGGTAGCATATCTGACAAAAGAATGCGCTGGCAAAAGAGTCGGTTTTGGCGGCTCAATGACGCTGGATGAAATTGGCGCGTTTGATGCGCTGTCAGATACAGCTGATGTGCATTGGCACTGGAAAGGTGAAGCGCCGGTAATGGATGCCGAAGTTTTTGTCACTTCTGCCAATGCGTTGTCGATGAATGGGCAAGTTGTCAACATTGATGGGGCGTGCAACCGGGTTGCGGCGTCGCTTTGGGGCGCACAGGAATGTTTTGTAGTATGCGGGAAAAATAAGCTGGAACCCGATTTGGAAACCGCAATGCACCGGGCGCGGATGGTTGCGGCGCCTAGAAATGCACAGCGGCTTCAGAAAAAGACACCGTGCGCGGTGGATGGCAAATGTCATGACTGCCAAAGCCCGGAAAGGATTTGCCGCGCCATGGTGGTTTTAATGGCGCCGCCAATTCCGATGAAACGATATGAAATTATCCTGATTGATGAAGTTTTAGGGTATTAAATGCACTGCGCAACCATTGGTTGCGGGTTTTCAAGCCCGGCATGGTAGCATTCCTTGCCGGGTTTTGTTATGCTGTGGATGGAAAAAAGGGAATGCGGATTTACCCACACGCAAATAATATCCCTGAAAATGGAGGTCTTATGGATGACATTTGGTGAAAAATTAGTGCAGCTCCGGCGGGCACGCGGCTTATCCCAGGAAGCCCTTGCGGAAGCAGTCGGCGTATCCCGGCAGGCAGTAAGCAAATGGGAATTGGGTACGGCTGCCCCGGAAGTCGATAAAATCCTTGCGCTTGCGGATTTTTATGGCGTTACAACCGATTATTTGTTGCGGGTAGAAATGGCGCCTGCCCCGATGGAGCAAAAAACATCTGCGCCACGCCCGATTTTGGCAATGGGTATCGCCCTTGCAGGGTGTGCGGCAGGATTGGTGTTAATTGCCTGGAACCTGTATGAATGGCTGCAAATTGCAGGCGTTGTGCTGCAAATTATTGCAGGTATCGCAGGCGTGGCATATTTCCTGCAATTATGCCAGTCACAAGTGAAAGATGGGAAACTATGGCTTAAACGCTATGCACGGTTTGCCATTTGGCTGGAAGCGCCATATCCGGTTGGCTGGCTTGTGCATGGGCTTTTTTGGATCAAACAAGGCATGAATTTTATGGATTGGATTCCGGTGAGTCTGCTGGCTTATTTTGCGCTTTGTATGGGTGTGACCATATGGTCATTTGACCGGAAAAAGTAAAAAAAACGCCCCGCCGCAGGGAAATGAACTGCGGCGGGGCGAAAGTATTGCTTAAATAGACCAAAAGCCTAAAAACAGATTCCAAAGGTTAAGTATCGCATAGATGCAAATTAAAAGTGCAATTGCCAGCGCAATGCGTGACTGCATATTCATGCGGCGAAATTCGCGGAGATAAACCAATATGAAGAATAGCACAAAAACCGGCGTGCCCAATCCAACAATAACCAGCATGAAAAACTGCCAGATCGGCTGAAAAATGTCGCCTAAAATACGGCTGATTTGCGATAAAATAGGATTATAGAGCCAGAACTGCCATACCGAATCGGGCACAAAATCTGTAAGGGAACATTGTGGACATCCTAAAGCATATTTCAAAAATGAGAGCAGTAATGTTGCCGCGATAAGGATTGTGAAACTGCGGCGGTATTGCAGATGTGGGATAAATTTGCTGAGCATATAGATAACCCATATCCCAAGCACGATAATCAGTAAGGCAACCAGATAAGACATAATATTATCTCCATGAAAGATTATAGCGAAGCAAACTTTTAGAACAGCCAGTCCAAGCGCTCAAAGGCAGTAAGCCAAATATTAAAGTAGCTACCCGTGGGTTTATAGGCTAAAATGATAAAAATCATAAAGAAGAAATGGTAAAAGCTAAGGATAAGTAAACCGAGCCAGATACGTTGTTGTTTGCTCATATGTGGGAAACTGCGGAGATAAACCAATGTGAAAAAAATCAGCGCCATTGGCGGCACACAGATCAGAATCGCCCGCCAAAGCCACTCTATGCTATCTAACACAATGCGAATGATATTCGTACCCATAAAAAGCCCTCTGTGATATCTGACATATTTAGTGAAAGAAACCGCCGATGCCCCATACAAGCATCATTTGTGAAAATGGGTGCATACACATCAGGCAAATCAGTGCGCCAATAATCAAAATTGCAACATTACGGCGTGATTTCCCGGCGGGAACAGATGAAATTGTTGCATAAAGGATATAAGCAGCTAATAGGGAAACAATCCAGAAGGTCATAACATTCACCTGTTAATACGGATGGCTTAATGCAAAGCAAACATAAAAGATAATCAATCCGAGCGCAAGAATAGGAGCCCCAAGCCAGATGCGGTGTTGTTTGCTCATATGTGGGAACCGCCGGATATAAACCAACGAGAAAAATATAAATGCAGTTGGCGGTACGCATATGATAAGCGTCCATAAGAGCCATTCTAAGGCATTTCCTATAACGTTAATTATATGGAGCATCATTACTTCCTCCGTTTTATATCAGTAATTAGGCGGTAAATAGGGACATCTCAGTTTGAGCATATTCATGCATTTATAAGAGCCAATCTAAACTATTCTCTATGATATTTGTGAATGCACTAATTATAAAGACCCCTTATTCAGAAGCAGGAAAGGTAACTTTATGCTTGCGCAACGATTGAATGGTAAGCGCTACATTCATGCATTATCATAGTGGGGGAAATCAATACACGACCATCTAAATAGGTATGTTCTTCGCTAATATTAACAGTACCATTTCAGAGAAAAAGAGAATTTGCCATAAACGATTCTTTTCGTTTAAAATAAAGTGATTTGAAACATCCATTTCCAATGCCGGAATATCACATACCAAAGCGCATATGGATAATCCGAAATCCCTAATTCTGGTATATGAAGTGCAAGATAAATGGTTAAAAGACAAAATCCATAAGCGAAAAGAGCTACTCCACGTTGAATGCGCCATTTTTTGCTTTTGCATGGGAAAATTCGGACATATACCAAAAGAAAGAATATAAATCCAGCCGGCAATATACATATACAAAATAAAAACCAGCAAATATCCATAATTACGCTCCCTTATTTGAGAAATAACAGAGGAAAACAGCGTGCTAGATTGTATTAGCCGTAATCACTTATCCTTATCAGTAAAATAGTTGCTATATAAAAATAGATGTTACTTTATTAGCGGTCAAAACGAACAACAGTTGTCTGATTATTAGCACAATAACGAGATATACTGCGAGGAGTAATGAGATTTTTCCCATTTATTTCGCTGGTACCATCAATAATATAAGACCCATTAGAGCCGTGGTAATATGCACACGCTGCTAGTAGAGAGCAATACCATGTTGCACGTGAACGACTGATATTCAGATCTGTGGTTAAGAGTGAATAAGGTTTACCCTTTTGAGCATATGCGAAATCCATAGCGTTACCAATAGTTTGCGCGGATGCATGAGTTAAACGATAAATAATGCTGTGCTGATTAAAAAATCGTTCATCACAAAGAATGCCGCAGCAAACTCCACTTGAAACAGCTTCTATGACACGAATATAGTGCTGTTGATATGTAGGAGAATAATGTATTCCTTCTACGAGAGCGATATGTCCAGTTACACCAAAACCGCCAGCAGCTTCATAAACAATGTCCCCTTTTTTGACCTTATCTAAAAGTCCATGCGTAGAAGTATAAGCTGTTGCTTGAGGAAGCGTTTCAGTATGATGCCACCATTTTTCCAATGATTCACGGGGTTCAATTGCTGACGCATTACGTATTTGTTGGCGGTATAATTCGCGTTCTAGGCGATATTGCTCTCTTATTTTACTAAGAGATTCATTATTTTCTAGATTAGAGATACATTGTTCGGAATATGCATCAAGGGATAACCCACTTTCGTTGTAATTATCAATAAAACTGTGATAATCCAACGTGACAAACTTGTCCATTTCTTCTGCAACCGTACAATATTCACGGTATGCCATGTCAAGTTCTTCCTCTGTTGCACCAGTAGCAAATGCCACGCAGGTCAGCAAAGACGCAAAAAAGATACAACAACCAAGCTGTTTCAGAAATTTTTTCAAGAAAAATCTCTCCTTTCAAAGTACAAGAGGTTTCATAGTTTGTAATTGGTATCCGGATAACCTGTTACTATACTATCATGGGATAACCTTAAAATATATAGGCATTTTACACAGGGAAAATTTTTATTTTTGTGAATAATTTTTTGTAACACTTTTTTATTTTTACTAAAAAAAACTCCCTGTCAGATGTGTCTGACAGGGAGAAATGAAGTTTTTGGACCGCCTTTTTACAAAAAGGCGGTGGGGTGCAGGGGCAAAGCCCCTGCTCTTATGCGCTGAACTTTAGCACATAACCCATAATAAAGATAAAAAATACAATCGCAGGCAGGATATAACTGACGTATATCCGCAGCCATTTCGGGAATTTTAACCCTTCACCGCTGTCTGCTTCTTGTAAGAAATTTTTCCAGCCCCAGCCGCGCCGGGAAGTGCAGAATAATAAATATACCATGGAACCAAGCGGCAGCAGATTGTTGGATACAATGAAATCTTCAATCGATTGAATGTCACCAATATGCGGCAGGGAAATGCTGCTTAATACGTTAAACCCAAGGATGCAGGGCATGGAAATCAGCAGGATAAAAATCAAATTGAATACAATTGTTTTTTTACGGCTCCAGCCCCATAAATCCATGCCAAAAGAAATAATGTTCTCAAATACCGCGATAATCGTGGAAAGTGCCGCAAATGACATGAAAACAAAGAATAAAGAACCCCATAAACGCCCACCAGCCATTTGATTAAAAATGTTCGGCAGGGTGATAAAAATCAAAGAGGGACCTTGCCCAGCATCTACACCAAAAGCTGCTGCTGCTGGAAAAATAATAAAACCAGACATCAAAGCAACAAAGGTATCTAAAATAGTAATGCTGATGGCTTCACCAGTTAAGCTGCGTTCCTTGCCAATGTAAGAACCAAAGATTGCAAGCGCGCCAATGCCAAGAGATAAGGTGAAAAATGCTTGTCCCATTGCAGCGAAAATGGTTTCAAATAAACCGCCTTCAGCTTCGTAGAGCTTGGAAAAGTCGGGTTTTAAGTAGAAGGTTAAGCCTTCGCCAGCACCTTCCAGCGTGACTGAACGGAATACCAAAATAATCATAATGGCAAGCAGCGCCAGCATCATGACTTTGTTGACCTTTTCAACGCCATTTTTCAGCCCGCGGGAACAAACCGCAAAACTAATCAGTACCGTTAAGCACATCCAAAAGATAAGGTAAAGCGGGTTGCCTAACATATCGGAGAATACGCCGCCGACCTGGTCAGGGGATAACCCGGAAAATTCGCCGCGGGCGGTTTTATAAAAATAGGAAAGCATCCAGCCGCCGACTGTGGTATAAAATGCCATCAGCATATAATTGCCAAGCATGGCGCCATAGCTATATAAATGCCATTTGGTGCCTTTTGGCTCCAGCACATGGAACGAACGCGCTGCCGATTGCTGGCTGGCACGCCCAACAGCAAATTCCATGACCATAATGGGCAAGCCTAAAATGAGCAGGAACAGCAAATAAATGAGGACAAATGCCGCGCCGCCATATTGCCCGGCAATATAAGGGAAGCGCCAGACGTTCCCCAAACCGATTGCGCAGCCTGCCGAAATTAAAATAAATCCCAGCCGCGAGCCGAATTTTTCCCGTTTTTTCATAGTTCTCCTTTCCGGCGCGGCATATGCCGCCCAGATACTGCTATGGTATTGATATAGCAGAGTGATTTTTTTGATGCTTTGCTTTTGCAAAGTGGGGCGTGGTAAATGGCGCAGCCTTTGCAAAACTGCGCCATTTCATGGATAAAAAGGGCTATTTTCCATTATATAAGGCGGAAAACCGCCATTCTTCCGAATGATTGATTTGCACGGCAGCAACAGTTAAGGAACCACTGATTAAAGCTCCTCTCAAATCACATGCAATCGAAACATGAT
>CAJUDU010000007.1 GCA_910584935.1 uncultured Butyricicoccus sp.
TCTGCTTGCATTTTGCTGAAAATAACGGTATGATAAAAGGGTAAGGAATTTGAAAAGGGAGGATCCTCCAATGACCAGACGGGATAAAATAAACTATTACCTTGATATGGCAGATGTTGCCCGGGAACGCAGCACTTGCCTGCGGCGCACGTATGGGGCAGTGATTGTCAAAAATGATACCATTGTATCAACCGGATATTCCGGCGCGCCGCGTGGGCGTGCAAACTGTATTGATTTAGGCTATTGTATGCGGAAAAAATTAAATATCCCCCGTGGGGAACGGTATGAATTTTGCCGGTCTGTCCATGCCGAACAAAACGCGATTATTGCGGCGGCACGGGAACAAATGCTGGGTGCCACCTTATATTTGGCAGGGCGTGAGGTATCCACTGGCGCACTCATTGAAAACGCGGATTCTTGTACATTATGTAAACGAATGATTATCAATGCAGGGATAGAAAAAGTGATTATTCGCCGCACAGAGGATACTTATGAAGAAATCCCAGTCAGCCGCTGGGTGGAAAATGATGAACTGCTGGAAGGAAAAATGGGGTATTGATTTCATGAAGCTGCAAAGCATTGGCGCCGTCATTGGCATCAACTGTATATTACTTGCACTGATTTTTTGGGTTGCCCATTTAATTCGTAAGCGTCAGCCGCTTACGGCTTCACGCCTGCGGCGTGAAGCCCGTAAACACATACAGGTAATAGAGCAGCCGCCTTTCCATGGGGATTTTTGCCGTATATATGTAATATTATCCGCTTTGGAAGGAAACATCCCAAATGAACGCCTGACAGCGGGGCTGCTGGCAGGTTGGGCAGCAGAAGAACAAATCCTGATTTGTGAAATGGAAAAGAAACGGCTAAAAAGCTTTGGCGATGAACAGCAGGCAACCATTTGTTTCCCAGGGGATGAAGATCATCCATTTCAGCCGAATGCGTCAGGTGCAGAAGGGTTATTGTTGGGGCTGCTTTATGGCTGGGCAGATGAAACTGCAACGTTGCAGCAAAGTGAACTTTATAACTTTGCGCGGGAATATCATCATGCAGTCACCGGACGGCTGGAGCAGTTTGGCACGCAGGGACGGCACGGCTTGCGGGCAGGCGGCGCAATCCAGCCAGAAAGCAAAAAGAAACCAATCTATACCATGCGCGGCGTGCGGGAAGCTGGACAGGTGCTTGGTTATCAGCAATGGCTGTGTACACAAAAAGAACTCCCACCGGGAAAATGGCGGGATGGGATTCTATTTGGCTGCCAGCCCGCGGGGGAAATCCCGCGGCTGGCAATGGCGTTGGCAAAATCTATGGTAAGCGGCATGAATGCCGGCAAACACGCCAATGAAAAGGCATCGGGGCGGTGATTAACCGCCCCGATGTTTTTGCTTTTTCTTTTGCTGGCGCAATTGGAATTTCCGTTCTTTTTCAGCTTGCAGGCGTTCTTTTTTTGCCGATTTTCGGGTTTGCGCGGCAAGTTCCCGCCCTGCCTGCAATGCCTGCTGCGCTTTGGTCATGCGCGGGCGCTGTGTCAGCATATGCCGAATGGCACGCTGCTGCCGTTTGGGATTGCGGGGTTCAAAATTGGGCAAATCAGCTTTGACCGGCGGGCTGAAACGCAGTTTATGCCATGCGGCGCATATCCACGCATAAATTTCAGCATCAGAAGGTTCTGCACCAAAAACCGTGCGGCTTGCAGTCAGCCAGCCATTTTCATGCCGCTGATAGATACCAACCCAAAAAGGCGCTTCAAAATAAACCTCCAAATAAACAGAATCCATATTGCAATCATCCTCCCATAAAAAAAGAATACTGGGAACGGACGACCCATGGGAGGGAGGGCTACTGACAGGGCAAAAGCGTATTTCCGCCCTGCATACGGACTACCAACCGCATTGTGTTTTTATCCCTTATGGATTAGTATAGCAGGGTTTGCAGCAAAAAACCAGCCAAATCCCCAAGAATATTGGGAAGACGGCTGGTTTTATGATTCGGGTTAATCCATCCCGGCAAGGTTTTGGCAGAACCGCATCAGGATAGAAGCTGCTTGGGCACGGGTTGCGCCATCTGCAGGAAGCAGTGTATTCAAATCTGTACCGGAAATCAGGTTTTTACCAGAAGCCCAGCGCAGGGCATCCACTGCATAGCTGGATACTGCGGCATGGTCAGAGAATTGATCCAAATTGCCGCTTAACGTTAAATCATACCCTTTATATTTTGCATAGCGATATAAAATCGCGGCAAATTGTTCACGGGTAATCGGGTCATTTGGACGGAACTGCCCATTGGAATATCCGCTGACAATGCCATTGGCGGAAGCCCATGCAACAGCATTTGCATAATAATTGCCGGCAGAAACATCCGGGAATGTGCTGGCTGGCGCAGTGGGAGAACCTTCCAGTCGGTGCAGGATGGATACAATCATTGCGCGGTCGGTTGCCATATCGGGTGCAAAAGATGTGGCAGAAGTGCCAGACATCATGCCATGGCTGTAAACATATTGCACAGCGCTGTAATACCAATTGCCCGAAGGGATATCGGTAAATGGAACTGACTGGGAACCGGTCTGGGTGTCAGATGGCGGTTTTTGGGTCTGGTTATTGTTGTTATTGCCCTGATTGGGGCGGCGTCCGCCGCCGCTGCCGGAAGAACCAGACGAACCAGGGGTGTTGCCGCCAGGGGTATCGCCGCCTGGCGTATCATCCCCGCCTGGTGTATCCCCACCGGAAGTGCTGTCTTTGACAGTCACAGCAATTGGTTTTGAGCCAATGACTTCAGATTTGCGGTTTAGCAAAATAAGGTCTGCTGTGGTTGGCATGGTAAATTCCTTGCCAAAATCCAAAATGCCAAGGGTTAATGTCGCGTCAACATTCAACGGTGCAAGCGAATCAAAATATAAAGTCAAATGGGTTGACGCGTTCGAGGTTGTGCTTTCGATGCGATGGGTTGTAAAAACGGCAGGTTCATGCGGGGTTAATATCACGCCGGGAAAGGTTCCGGCAACATCAAAGTCCAATTGTACGGAATAGATGTTGTCCAGCCCCTCAATATCCTGAATGGAAAGGATTGCGGTGTTTTCGTCCCGCTCATAAGAAAGCGAGGGGGATTCCCCTGCCGCAAAAGCGGCAGGGGCGCCCAGCAATGAGGCTGCTAAAGCAGCTGCAAGGATAGATTTTAATTTCATGGGGTTTCATCCTCCATTGGCGGGTTATCCGAATTGTCAGGGGTGTTTGAACCGTCTGTGTTATCCGGAGTTTCGAGGGTGGCTGGTGTGTTTGACGTTGTGGGCAAATCGCTTTGCAGCACAATGGTTGGCAGGGTATCGCCGCCAGGGGATTCAATCCACAAGGTTTCAGCGGTAATGCGTTGTGCATCCGTGGAATCTGGCATATTCGTTCGGCTCAGCACAGCACGAATACTGCTTGGCAGCAGATTTTCACCACTGCAATCCGTCTTTTGGGTTCCATCATCCGTGTTTCCTGGATTTTGAAGCTCTTTTTCTGCCTGTGTATTCATCACAAAGATAAAAAGTCCATCACTGATATCACTAACTTCTTGATCTTCTGGAATTTCAGCAAACAGCAGTGCATAACCATCTACATCACGTTCTATTTCTGT
Source organism: uncultured Butyricicoccus sp. (assembly GCA_910584935.1). Lineage (GTDB taxonomy): Bacteria > Bacillota > Clostridia > Oscillospirales > Butyricicoccaceae > Butyricicoccus_B. The sequence continues at coordinate 3,613 of CAJUDU010000007.1, forward strand.
TGTTACTTCCTCACCAGCTTCGTTAATGGATGTTTGCATGAATTTACCTTGTATTTTCACGGTGTTATAAACTGGGTCGCCGCGATAGTTACCAACAATAATCAATGTGCCAGCTTTGATGACATCATCTGCACCATCGCCATAACGATAGTCTGCGGATAACCGTCCAACAGCACCACCTTCAAGGAACTCAATGTTATCACCTGCATAGCTGATGATTTGGATGTTATTCCCAGTAAAGCCAGATGGAATACCTGTGATTTTCAATACGGTTGCGTCATATGTCCAGATACGGGTATCATCTGTGCCTGATGTGCCAGGCTTATTGAAATAAGTCAGGTAATCAGTAGAATTGCTTGCTAGATTGCCTGCGTTAAAGTTGCCTTGACATGCTGTAACCTCTTTGGTGCTGACTTTTTCGTTGTCACCTTCGCCTTCAGTCAGGGCAACCGTTGCAGTTACTGTGTAAGCACCTTCGCTTGGCGCAGTCAGAATCTTCAAGCCGGAAACTGCGGTTTCTTCTGTGAACGTGACGGTTACTGTACCATCGTCCGCTTGTGTAATTGTGTATTTATCTGCATCAACCACCATATCATATTTAATCTGAATTTGGCTTGTTGTTGCAGAATTACCGATTTTGTTGCCAAGGGTATCATAAGCAACAACTTCATAGGTATATGTACGGTTGTTGCCAGCACCGATAACATCTTTATAGGTATAAGGCGCTGTACCATCGTTGATGACAAAATCAATAGACTTATGGTTGCGGATAATTTCATAGCCTTGAAGGTTTGTTACAGCGGTCGGGGTAATGGTCACATTAACCTCTTTGGGATTACTTGGATCTACACCGGCGGTTGCCGAGATAGAACCAGTACCAGCATCAGTGCCAGCTAAACGATTCCGGCGGCTTTCATCGTTCAGATACCAGATAGCGCGAGATTCCTTGTCATAACTGCTTAATGTTGCTTTGGTGCTTTCGCTGAGTGTCATGCCCCAGCGGGTAAAGAACTCGGTCAAATCCTTACCGGTAACACCTGCCGCAGTTAAGGCAACTTTATCATCATAATTGGTTGCACCCGCAAAATATGTGCCGCTCTTCCATGCCTTGAAGAACGTATTAAAGAATTTCGATGGCAAAACAGCGCCATTTTGCGTCGTACTTGCATCTTCATACGCGAGGTGTAGCTGCCAATACATACCAAGCTGGACAAATACATCATTGGATGCGCCAGGCTGCTGCTGTGCAACTTTTTTGAAGATCTTTTCGTATTTTCCGCTTTTCTCTAAGCGGGATTCCAAGATGTTGTTTCCGCCGTCATAGGTTTGCACAAGGAGGGCATAAATATTGTTGGTGATTTCAGCTTTGCCGAGTTTATCCATGTTATGCCCGATTTCATGCGCAATGCCCCAGCCAAACAGATTATTTGCATTGCCTGCTTTGGTTACAGAAATCGGTTTGCCGCCAACCATGCCGCCGCAGGAACCAGCGCCTATGCCGATATGGCTGCCAGCCGCATACATAAAGGCATTTGCGAACATTTGCATATAACGGATATTCTGACGGGTACCCATATCATTTTGGGCATAGGTTGCATCAATGCCTTGGGTGGTTTTGCAAATGTGCATGATATCTTCCCAAGCAAGGATGGAGTTTTTCAGCGCCGCAATTTTATCCCCTTGGCTGCCTTGGCTTAACGCACCGGATACACTGCTTGCTGTGATGGACAGTAATACGGATGGCGTGGAAATTTCGGTTACATTGCGGGTGTTTGCCGTGTTTGTACTATTGGAAACATAGGTTTCCAATGCGTCAATATAATTTCCGATTGCGGTATTACGTGCGGTATCGTCCATGGTATACCAATCGGTAACATCCAGCATTGGGATTGCTGTTGCCCGGCGAATATGCAGTTTGATATTTTCTGGGCTTTCGCCGCTGTATTCAAAATACAGGCTGCCGCCGCGTTCGGTTGCGCCGCTGCCAATCTGTGGGACAATCAGTTCATTGGTGCCATTGGAAATCGTACCGACAGAAGCGCGCCATGCAGAAGCTTCCGCATAAAATTGAGTTGCATAAACTGTGAGTTTTTCGCCGTCTGGAATCCCTTCCGCATAAATGGTTACTTTATCGCCTTTTTTTGCAGTCACGCCAAGCGGTTGTAAGAGACTGCCACCCTGACCATACTCGTTATCTTTTGTGGTTTTGCGGGATTCAACACTGTTCAAAATGACGCCGCTGCTGGAACCAGTAAGCAGTTCTTCCGCCAGATTGATTTCGTCTTCCATCAAACCTGGATTCAGATAATAAGCATTGTCTTTATTGGCATTCAGTTCGGTGCGCAGCGCGGTAATCTGTTCGGCTGTGACGCCGGCTGCTAATTGTGTATGCAATGTATCTGTAAACAGGCTGTTAATTTTGCCTTGTAAATCATTTTCTTTGTCGTATTCAACGAACATAAGCTCAGAAAGGCTGACTAACAAATAGTCACGCTGTTCCACAGCAACACTAATTTGTTTAATCCCCTCTGTTGGTGTAAACGGCAATACAGCAAACCCTGTTGTACCTGGGTTATTGCGGACATTTGGCCAAGTCCAAACATCACTACCGTTGCTGCCGCCATTATTATCTATGCCACCAGCAAGCGGGTTTGGTACCAACAAATGACCTTTTTTCGTTAAATCTTCGTCTTCAAACCAAACCTGTATGCTATATGCGCGCAAATCATTTTTATAGGTGCCGTCTAAACGGGGAACCCAAATTGCAGCGCTTAAAGATACGGGTTCTGTAAAGGTGCAAATCACGTGTTCATTACCAGACCAGTTGCGTGTAGTCCAATGGGTCTTGCAATCCCTGTCAATTAAGTGTTCTGGTTTGAATGTACCATTATATTCAGTTGAAACATTATTCGGGTCGCCCAACTTAATGGATTCAATTTTCTCATTTGACAATAAAGCATTAATCGGGATACCTTCCGGCATATCGTAATTTACGGCTTTTGGCGTGCCGGTTACGATGTTGGAAGGTGCGCTTTCGCCAACCTGATTACCAGCAATAACATATAAATAATAAGCCTTTCCATTTTCCAAGCCGGTAATGGTTGTGTTTGTAACAGATAATTGTTCACCTGCTTGCTGATATGTGGATACAGCAGCATTCTCTTGGTCGGTATAGAACACTTTATAATATATCGCGTTCTCCGCCTTTTTCCAGGATAGCTTTAATAAACCATCATCCTCTGTGACATTTACCATATCAACGCGGTTTGGCGCTTTGCTTGCTTTGGGGGTTGCGTCAATTTCTGTGGGGTCACCTGTCCATGCGTCATTAACAGGCGTCACTTTGAATGTATAAGTGATGTCATTTTTTAAGCCGGATATGGTGAAACGGGTTTTATCTGTGGAAAGCTGCTTTGTTTCAGATGGTTTATCTTTTTCCCAATAGTCCACCTTATAACCGGTTACATTGGGCAGTTCGCCCCATTTTAGGGTGATTTCTTCATGACCGGGCAATGCGGTCAGCCCTTTTACCTTGGTATTCTTTGGCTGTGGGTTTTCTGGGACAATATCCTGTAAAAATTGGATAGATTCCACGGTAGCAAAGCCGCTTTCTGTCTGGGTGACAGAAATGGTAATTTTCTTAACAGGTACACGTCTGCCAAGGTTAATGACAATGACACTGTTTTGTGCGTCGCGGGGCATGGCATACATCCCAACCGGCAAACTGTTTTGAATCGTGTATTCAATTGGTTCACCAGCTGTGGTTTCGATGATGACTTTGCCATTTTTAATCTCATTGGCGCCAACTGGGGTCGCAATTCGGATTTCTTCGGATTCGATTCCATTTACCAATGGGATTTCAATGTCAATGGTGCCTGCACCGGCTTTAGGCTGGAAGGAAACACTGCCATTGCCATTAAGCATTTGCTGCACATCACCAGCCGATACAACAGAAGCATCAAACGCATTAGCATCTATTTGGAGATTGGTTGCGCTTGTTAGATATTGTTCTTTATCGCCATAGGCTTCAGTGCTGTGGTTGACATAAGCCAGATCAATAATGTCAATATCACCATCGCCATTGAGGTCGTATTTTTGGATATCGGCATTGCTTTTCTTGCCAAGTGCTTTGGTTATCGCTTCAACATCAGCTCCATCAATTTGCCCATCTTCGTTGAGGTCGCCAAGGGTAAAGGTTTCGTCACCGGTGCCGAAAACATAATGCTGGGAATGTGAATCCAGGTTTATAGGATCAATGGTAAAGGGTTTATAGCCTGCACCGATAAACTCCAGCTTATAGCCGTTTTCCGCGGGCAGCCCATCAATGACAACATCAATATAGGCAAGTTTGGCAAGCGGGGTAGATGAAAAATCAATTTCACCGCCCTCCGCATTGCGAAAAGTTACAGTGCTGGTACAATTATCTCCAATGGTTTGGGTTTTTGCCTCTGCAAGGGACATAGAAACCACTGGTATACCATTCTTAGATAGTTGAGCGGTTACATTATGTGTTTCCAGCACTTTATGGGATTGGTCATAATCCAGCCGCAAAGTGGCGGAAATGCTGCCTGTGGCAGCGGCGCTGTCTGCCGCCTTTTGGGTCGGTTCTGCCGCGTGTGCAAAAATGGGCGGCGCAGCGGAATACAGCATGGAGGCTGCTAACAATGCTGAAAGTAATCTTGTATGTGCCTTCATGTTCCAACTTCCTTTCCTTTTTTAAAATAAAAAAACGCCCCATGGAAAAGCTCTCCCGATTACAGCCAGACATCGGGGAAAATACCCTCCGGAACACATGGGACATTAACACTATTATAACAACCAAACACCGGATATGCAAGCAGATTTTAAGGCATTTTGGGCACTTTCATTCAGAAAAAACGCCAGCAAGGCACAAGAAATAAATTTTCAGAAAATTTCTTAAAAAGCAGGGAACCTTTGCGTTAGCCTTTGCGTCTATATAAACAAAGGGTATTATACCGGACATTATAAATTGGGAGTGATGAACATGAAAAAAATAATTGCACTGCTTTTATCTGGGGCGCTTATGGCAAGCACCCTGCCTGCTGCTTTTGCGGCGGACAGCGGGATGAATACACAAGCAGAAGCGGTTACGCGCAAAGTGAAAGCCCTGTTCAATATCGGGGATGAATACACCGATTTCCAAAGTGAATATTATCAGGAACGGAATGTGGGCACATGGGAATTGTACTGGTCAAATGAAACAGAAGGCAAAAGCCTGAGTGTTCAGGCGACGGAACAGGGCAAAGTGCTGCGCTATTCTCAAAACAGCGATGAAAAAGATCCTAACCAGCATGGTTTTTCACCGGCGCTGCCCAAAATCAGCAATGCGGCAGCTAAGCAAATGGCGCAGGAGTTTCTCTCCAAGGTGCTGACAAGTGGCGAAACGGTACAGATTGAAGAGGATGCTCTTTCCCGTTCGGGACAGGAAGTCAGCGTATCGTTTGATATCAAGTTGAATGGGATACCTTCTCCATTAAACGGCAATATGTGGATAGACAGCACAGGCATCCGGAATTTCTGGCGTGCGGACAGCAGCGCTTATATTGGCGGCGTGCCATCGGCAACGCCTTCTGTGCAGTCAGAAGAGGCACAATCCACCTTGCGCAGTGCGAGCAAACTCCGCCTGATTTACACCAGTGACCCAAACCATCAGAACAAAGAGCCCAAAAAGGGCGAAACCCAAAAGGCTGCTTTGCAATATGTACCAGTTGATTCGGATGAACGGGTTGTTGACGCAAAAAGCGGCAAGCTGATGAACCTTAGCGAGCTGGAACGGAATTATTTTACGGCAGACGCAGAAGCGGGCGTATCTGGCGGCAGTGCGAACGATGCAGCCGCAGCACCAGAAGAAAACTATGCACGGAAATCGCTCAGCGAAGCGGAAATCAGCGGACTGGATAAGTTGAAAGATGTGATGACAGTACAGCAGATTGATTCCCGTGTCCGTTCGATGCCGGAACTGGGGCTTGCTGGCTATACACTGGCAGATTCTAACTATTCATACAACAAGGTAAAGGATACCTATACCTGCCGGCTGAGCTATAACACTGGCAAAAAAGAAGCTTATGATTATAAATTCATTTCAGTGGACGCCAAAACTGGCGATCTGAAAAGCGTAAGCGGATTTAAAAACGGCGAACAAAAAGAGTTGGAAGCAGAAGCGGCACAAACAAAAGCACAGGATTTCCTGAAAAAATACTTCCCAGACCATGTGGAAAAGGTTTCTTTGTACAAGGAAGAAGGCTACCGAGCTTGGAATGGCTTTGTTCTGTTGGAACGTCAGGAACAATCGGTTGCCTGCCCAGAAAACTATTATGCGATGAAATTCGACAAAGCAGACGGCACCTTGATTCAGCTTGAAAGCGCTTGGGATGAAGATATGCAGTTTGATTCCCAAGAGGGTATTATTGATATGGATGCCGCACTGGAAAGCTGGCAGAAAGCCCATCCGGTTGTTCTTGGTTATGCGGCAACGGTAGATGCTTCACAAATCCGTTATACGGAAAAATTGATGCTTGCTTATCAATATGATAAAGACAGCGGGCGTGTTTATGGCGTGGATGCAAAATCCGGCAAAGCCCTGCGTCAAAGCTATGCCGAAGAAGACCAGATTACCTACACCGATGTTGCTGCTGATGACAAAGAAATCATGGCATTAGCAGACCTTGGGATTGGTTACAAAGGCGGTATTTTTGACAAGGCAAAAGAACTCACCCAAGCGGATATGTTGGCGCTGCTGGTTTCGGCAAATGGTTCATACTATGATTTAGCGAATGAAGATGAACTCAACCGCTTATATCAGTATGCGATTCAATTGGGTATGATTAAACGCGAACAACGCAACCCGACTGCACTTGTCACCCGAATGGAAGTGATAAAGACAATTCTTGATATGTCGACTTATGGTCAGGCAGCAAAAATCCCGGATATTTTTACCTGCACCTTTACTGACGCAACAGATATTCCAGCAGCAGACCGCGGTTATGCCGCGATTGCGCAAGGCTTAGGGCTGGTACGCGGCGGCACAGATGGCAAATTGCTGCCAAAAACCGTTGCAACCCGCGGACAGCTTGCAATTATTTTCTACAACTTCATGAACCGCTAAGAGTCTTACACAGACGGTGCCAAAGAGGGAAGGGAAACCCATGGTTCCCTTCCCTCTCTGGACTCTCTCATCCCTCCTTTGCGTCAGCCCTACGCCATTTTCCCCAGTCGGGGAAAATGGCTACCCGGGCTGGATTGTTCATGCGGGCATATGACAATAGGTTTTGGTGCAGGGTGTTTGCGAAATGGTTGGGAATGTAGGAGTTGTGGTGAGTTTTACGAAACGTTTATCGTTTGTGTGATAGTTTGGATTTGAGGGACGGCATGAAGCTCTTTCCGCCGTGGGTGTTCGCATGGTGCCTGCGGATGGGGGCTTTTGGGCTGAGCGGCGGCGGCGCCTAGACACTTCTACCAGTCTGACGCCGCCGCCCCCGGCTGGTTTCCGTTTCTGCGTTGCTGCGCGGTTTCTGCGGATATCATTTTTAAGTTTTTGCAAAAAAATTAGCACTTTCGGGAATCCTGGATTCAGAAAGTGCTAATTTTATGCGTTTCATTTCCAAAAAAAATTAGAAAGTTTTTTGCGGCAGGAAAAATTTTTTTGAAAAATGCTTGACAAATCAATTGTATGATTGTATTATTGTATCAAGCACTTAGTACAATGATACAACAAAGGAGGAATGGTTATGGCATGGAAATTCACCGAGGATCGCCCGATTTGGATTCAGCTAACAGAACAGCTTACCTTGCGCATTGTATCCGGTGTATATGCGCCAGGGGCAGCCGTCCCGGCGGTGCGGACGCTGGCGGCGGAAGCCGGCGTCAATCCCAATACCATGCAGCGGGCACTCAGCGAACTGGAAAACCGTGCGTTGGTGGAAACCCGCAGGACTGCCGGGCGAACAGTGACCGAAGAATTAACCCTTATACAGCAAGTGCGGCATGAACTCGCCCGGGGGCGCATACAGGAGTTTTTAACTTCTATGCGGGCGCTTGGCTATACAGAAGAACAGGCACGGGCATTGTTTGCCGAGTGGAAGGAGGAAATATCATGAATGAACAACTGATTGTTGCAAGGGGGCTTACCAAGGTTTATGGCGTGAAACCTGCCCTCGACCATATTGATTTAACCATAGGCAGCGGACGTATTGTTGGTTTGCTTGGGCCAAATGGTTCGGGGAAAACAACCTTTATCAAATTGCTTTGTGGGCTGATCCAGCCAACTTTGGGGATGCTGCAAATTGATGGCGCTGCACCAGGGGTACACAGCAAAAGTGTGATTTCTTATCTGCCTGACCGGATGTATTTTGCCGATTGGATGAAAACCTGCGACTTGATTGATTTTTTTGCGGATTTTTACAGCGATTTCGACCGGAAAAAGGCAATGGAAATGTTTTCGGCATTATCCATTGGACCAAATGACCGCATTAAAACCATGTCAAAAGGCACACGTGAAAAAGCACAGCTTGCCCTCATCATGAGTCGCAAAGCCATGCTGTATTTGCTGGATGAACCCATTGCTGGGGTAGATCCTGCTGCACGGGACTTTATCCTGAACACCATTTTGACAAACTATAATGAAGATGGCACCGTAATGCTTTCTACCCATTTGATTGCGGATATTGAACGGGTATTGGATGAGGCAATTTTCCTGCAAAATGGCAAAGTCGTGCGGCATGATACCGTTGATAATATCCGTGAGAATGAAGGGAAATCCGTGGATCAGTTATTCCGTGAGATTTTTGCCTATGGCGTTTGACAGAAAAAGGGGGCATATTCCTAATGCTAAAAAAACTTTGCAAATATGAATTTAAGTCCATTATGCGGACTTTATTGCCGATTTATTTGGCAGTCATTGCGGTATCGCTGATTAATGCCGTATCTTTGGGGCTTTCTTCTGGTCCTTTCACAAACAACGATATCCAGATTTTTGATGGCACGATACTATATTGGATTTTAGGTCTGATGCAGCTTGTGGTTGGGTTTGCATATTTTGCTGTGTTGGTGGCGCTGTTTGTGCTGACAATGGTTGTCATTTTACAGCGGTTTTATAAAGGCTTGCTTTGCGATGAAGGTTATTTGATGTTCACCCTGCCGGTGAAAACCTGGCAGCTTATCACAGCAAAAGGCATTGCGGCATTTGTCATGTCTATTTTGAGCACCATTACAGCGGTACTTTCAATCTTTATCTTGGCGATTGGCCTTTCTGGAATCAGTTGGATAAGCGGCTTATTTGATTTCCAAGGCTGGGTACAATTTTTCAAAGCACTAAGCAAGGCAGTTCCCGGCTGGCCATTTTATGGTTTACTGTTGCTGGTTGTTCTCATTGCCAGTGGGCTTTCAAGCCTTTACCAAATGTACTGCGCTATGGCAATTGGGCATTTGGCGCATAAACACCGTATCTTAATGTCTGTAGCGGCATATATCGCAATCAATATGGTGTTTAGCTTTATTGGTGGGCTGCTGATGATTCTGATTGGAGAAACTGATGGTTTTGGCATCCTGCAAATCCTTGGACGTATGAGCTATGTACAGGCATATCACACTGGTATGTGCATTCTCTTGTTTGGGATGTTGTTTCTTAGTTTGGTACAGCTTGCAGTATTCTTTTTTGGCACCGAACGCATTCTTTCCCGAAAACTGAATTTGGAATAATTCTGATGGCAATATAAAAAAAACGGCGTGGATGATAAGTTTATGGCGGCAGCAAAACAGCCGGACAGTGAAAAAACTGTCCGGCTGCTGCTGTTTTTTTAGAGAATGGTGCGCCATAAACCGTGCAAATTGCAATACGCATAAGCCGCTACAGGCTTATCATCATACAGCGCAAAAACGGCTTCCGGCTTTTCGCCTGGCAGTAATGCTTTTCGCTGGCCGCCTTTGGCGGTCTGCAAGTAAATCCATGAAATAGAGTGCTCTTCCTGCATCGGGTGTGCCGCTGAACCAACACAAACTGTTACCTTGTCCCCATCCACAGTGACAACCGGCACGTGTTTTTCTTGGGCGGCATCTGTGCTGCCTGGTTCCAGCGTTTCCATCTTTTGTCCACAGCACATCATCGGGACGCCAGCGTCATGGATTAACCCTGCCAAATTGCCGCAATGGCTGCATACAACAAATCTTGGATCTTGTGACATTGTTTATTCCTCCTGTTTTCTAATTTCCTTTATCATAACCCCATTCACCTATCCAAAGCAAGCTTTTTTATCAAAAAAGCTTGTATCATGGGAGTGCAGAGGGGCAATGCCCCTCTGGCGCTGTCCGCGGCGGACCGCGCCCCGCGTAGGGGGTACTATGTTAATATTTCCCGCTGGCGGTGAAATTATTCTAGCTCACTCAATGTGCGCTGGAATAATTCAATATGATGCACTTCATCTTGCACAATGCGTTCCATTAACGCTTTGGGTGCGCCCTCCATACGACCGGCAATTTGCTGGTAGGTTTGCACGGCTTGCCGTTCCCCTGCAATGGCTCGGCGCAGCATCGCACGGAGATCCCCACCATAGTTTACATAGCCCGATGACCACCAAAATGCCCGGTTGCCCCGGTAGCTGAGCAGCCGCGGATCACCGCCAAATTGCAGGATAAGCTGCCCTAACTTGCGTAAATGTAACATTTCAGTTTGGGATACACACGCAAATAAATCCGAAATTTCAGTTTCACCCGCCTGCTGTGCCCGTAAACTGTCATAAAAATACTGCACAATATTGGTAAGTTCGCCCCCTTGTCCCGCGTAAACCTCAAATAATATCCGCACCAGCCCGCGGTCTGGTTTTTGCACGCCGACTTCTGGCCATGGTTCCATCAACATATTATACACACATTTATTCACAGCGAAATCCTCCTTTTGCCTTTGTCAACAGCTTATGCACAAGATTATCACAAGGCTACTGTCTGCTGTTTAGAAAATCAATATTACTTTTCGTATAATCTGCCGAAAGCCGCTCAGCCCGCTTGACAAGCCCGTCGAAACAGGCTACAATACTAAGTACAGCTTGCCTGATGCCCTATATATTGTGCGGTGGGCAAGCTGTACCCACGAAATTTTGTAAAAATTCTATGAACACCTATTTTGCATATTCATCGGAGGTGAAGTGCGGCAAAATGATAAAACAGATTGTCAAACGTGATGGCCGGACAGTTGCCTTTGAGCCGGATAAAATCGCAGACGCCATTTTCAAAGCGGCACAGGCGTCTGGCGGGCGTGACTACGATATGGCTACCGCCCTTGCAGGGCAGGTCGAAAACGCCTTAGAGGCTGCCTCATTGACCTGTCCGACCGTGGAGCAGGTACAAGATGTTGTGGAAAAGGTTCTTGTCAAAAGCGGCCATGCACGCACAGCAAAAAAATATATCCTTTACCGCGATGAACGCACCCGCGTGCGTGAGATGAATACCCGCCTGATGAAAGTTTATGAGGACTTAACTTTCAAATCGTCGCTTGAAAATGATGTAAAACGTGAAAACGCAAACATCGACGGTGACACCGCAATGGGCACAATGTTAAAATATGGGTCAGAGGGTGCCAAGCAGTTTTATGAAATGTTCATCCTTGACCCCAGGCATTCCGAAGCCCATCGCGAAGGAGATATCCATATTCACGATTTGGATTTCCTGACACTCACAACCACTTGCTGTCAGATTGATTTGCTGAAATTATTCCACGATGGGTTTTCCACAGGGCATGGCTTTTTGCGCGAACCCAATGATATCCGCTCCTATTCGGCGCTGGCGTGTATCGCGATTCAATCCAACCAAAATGACCAGCACGGCGGGCAAAGTGTACCCAATTTTGATTATTCTATGGCGCCTGGCGTCAAAAAGACATTCCGTCGCGCATTTACCAATAATTTGACCAAAGCATTGGAAATTTACCTTGACCAGGAAGATGGCGAGCTGATGAGCAAGGCAGTGGTCAGCCGTTGTGAAAAGGAAACCGGTAAATGGGCGGATTTCGCCGGGGAAAACGGCTTTGACCAGACTGTGCGCACCGCGCTTTGTGAACAGATGGAAGAACCCCTTGCAGATAAAGTATTGCGCTTTGTGCGCAAATATGCCGTCAAAGAAACCCGCCGCGCTACATTCCAAGCAATGGAAGCGCTTGTACATAACCTTAACACCATGCACTCCCGTGCCGGTGCGCAAATTCCTTTTTCTTCCCTTAATTATGGCACGGATACTTCTGCCGAAGGGCGGCTTGCCATGGAATGCCTGATGCTTGCGACCGAAGCAGGGCTTGGTAATGGTGAAACTTCTATTTTCCCCATCCATATTTTCAAGGTGAAAGAAGGCATAAATTTCAATCCCGGCGAGCCAAACTATGATTTATTCCAACTTGCTATGCGGGTTTCCGCTAAGCGGATGTTCCCGAATTTTTCATTTTTAGACGCGCCCTACAATTTCCAGTATTATAAGCCGGGGCATCCTGAAACCGAATGTGCCTATATGGGCTGCCGTACCCGCGTGATCGGCAACCATTATGACCCCAGCCGTGAGATTGTCAATGGGCGCGGCAATTTGAGTTTTACTTCCATTAACTTGCCCCGTATTGCAATCCGTGCTCACGGCGATATCAATTTCTTTTTTGAAGACCTCGACCGCAAAATTGATTTGGTAATAGATCAGCTTTTGGCACGCTTTAAGATCCAGTGCCAGAAAAAAGTACGCAATTACCCATTTCTGATGGGTGAAGGCATTTGGATTGATTCCGAAAAGTTAGACCCGGATGACCTTGTAGGTCCTGTATTGGGGCATGGCACATTAACTTGTGGGTTTATTGGTTTGGCAGAATGCCTGAAAGCGCTGATTGGCGCCCATCATGGCGAATCTGAAGAAGCACAAAACCTTGGGCTGGAGATCATTGGGCATATGCGGGAACGCATGGATCGTGCTTCCCAGCAGCACCATTTGAATTTTTCACTTATTGCGACCCCTGCCGAAGGCTTATCCGGACGGTTTGTCAAACTCGACCGCGAACGCTATGGACGCATTGATGGCGTCACCGACCGTGATTATTATACTAACTCATTCCATGTACCGGTTTATTTCCCAATTGGTGCGTTTGAAAAAATCCGCCGCGAAGCCCCTTACCATGCGCTGACAAATGGCGGGCATATCAGTTATGTAGAACTCGACGGCGACCCGACGCAAAACCTCGAAGCGTTTGAACAGATTGTCCGTTATATGAAAGAAACTGGCATCGGTTATGGCGCAATCAATCACCCGATTGACCGCGACCCGGTATGTGGCTATACCGGTATCATTGGCGACACCTGCCCGCGCTGCGGGCGGCGCGAAGGCGAAGGCGTCCCGTTGGTGAAATTGCGGAAATTAGGGCTTTATAAGCAAATGAATAGTATGACCATTGGATATCATGGTGACCCGGCAGAAGAAGCTGACCGGCTACCAAATCCATTGGATGACGGGCAACATGAAAAAAAGGAGTAAGATAAACGATGGCAAAGCAGTTTAAGGTAACAGAAGTAAATGGCGTCGAAGTTGTTGGCGAAGGCATCGGCTTTGAACGGATTCGCCGGATTACAGGTTATCTGGTTGGCACGCTTGACCGGTTTAACAATGGCAAGCGCGCCGAAGAACATGACCGCGTCAAGCACGATACCCAGGTTGGCAGCATCATGGAGGACAGCCGTTCCGCATGAAACCATTAAAGATTGCTGGCATCGTGCCAGAATCCATTGTAGACGGCCCAGGCGTGCGGTATGCCTTGTTTGTGCAGGGCTGCCCACATCACTGCCCAGGCTGCCATAACCCGCAGACACATGATTTTTCTGGCGGCACAGAAGTGCCGCCGGAAGCTATCCTTGCTGAACTGGACAATAGGATTTCAGGTATTACCTTTTCAGGCGGGGAGCCTTTTTGCCAGGCGGAAGCCCTGTCATGGCTTGCCGCGCAGCTAAAAGCGCGCGGCAAGCATATAACCGCGTATAGCGGTTATACATTTGAGGAATTAACTGCAATGGATGACCCATTTATCCGCGCTTTGCTGGAAAAGCTGGATTTGCTGATAGATGGCAGGTTCATATTGGAACAGAAAAGCGTCGAGCTGCACTTCCGTGGCAGCACAAACCAGCGAATATTAGATATGCCTGCCTCCCTTGTGGCAGGTCAGCCCATATGGGCTGAAAAATATCGATAAAAAAGGGGGCTGTAAAAAAAACAGCTCCTTTTTTTTCATCGTTTGACTTTTTGGCAAATTGGTTGTTGCTTGCTGATATTTTGTATTTTTTGTTTTGGAGAAAAGATGGTATCAGTCTGGCGCATAGGCGAGATGGGTGAGCTTAAAGCGGGAAGGAAGGCATTGTTTTCCCTTTGGTATAAACAGCGCAAGACCAGCTTTGGTTTGGATTTGGTATTGTATTTTGAGCGCTGGATTGATATAATAGGAGAAAATAAATAAGCACAAAGATGCGGACGGCAGCAAATAGGAAAGGACGAGATTCCACATATGAATGAAACCGAAATCGGGTTCCGCCCTGCCATGCTTGGCGGGTTCCACCGGGACGATGTCCTCAAATACATCGAAGAAACCGCATATAGTCATAAAAAAGAAATCAATGATTTAAACGAAAAATTAGAAGAAGCGGCTGCGGCACAAAAGGATTTGCAAAAAAAATGCGATGAAAAATCCGCAGAAAATAAAACGCTGTCAAACCGGATAGCCAAACTCACTGATGAACTGAATCAGGCGAAAGCAGCGCTGGATGGGCGCGATGATACCCTGAAACAAGCAGAACAACAGGCAGAACAGCACACCGAACAATATCATGACCTCCAGCAGCAATATGAAGCGCTTCAGTCCGAATGCGACGAACTGCGCCGCCGGAATGACGCGCTACAAACAACAGCACAAGAATATAACGACCAACGAGATACGCTTGTGACCATAGAAGTAGAAACGCGTAACCGTGCTGCTGAAATCCAGGAAAACGCGGAAAAACAAGCCGAAATCATCCGCACTGGCGCACGGCAGGCGGCTGAAGCTGTTCGCCAGCAAGCTGCAGAAGAAGCACAAACCGCTCGCACAGAAGCAGACCATTATGCAAAAAATGTGCGGATGCAGGCGGAACAAGCCCGAAAAGACGCGGATGAATATGCTGCGGAAGCCTGCGCAGAAGCAGAGGCGGAAAGTGACCGCATTCAGGCGGAAGCAAAAACACAGGCAGAATATATTCTGCAACAGGCACGGGCAGATAGCGAAGCCCAACTCGAAAAGGCACGGCAGGCACTTGACGCGATGCGGAAGCAGATGGAACAAATGCGGAAACTATGTCAGGATGCTCAGGAAATCCTTTTTCCTGATGATGAATTGACGCTTCAGACTGAGCCAAAGCAAACCCCTGTGACTACACCTGACGTAGATGAAACACCAGATGCAGCCTCTCCTGTGCCGCTGCAATCAGAACCGATTGCTGATGAACCCATTCCGGAACCAGAACAACATTCTGAACCAGAACACGTGCCAGCCCCAAAATCAGCACCAGAACAGAAAAAAAAACAAATAAAACCGGAAACCAAACGGGAACATGAAGGGCATCCGACCATGAATAAAGTATTAAACAATTTATTCGGACGGAATGACCGATAATTTCACCATTTCCGCCTTTGGCGGAAATGGTCGGGGTCTGGGGACAATGTCCCGCCAGAAAGGATTTGATAAGATTGGCGCATTATGATTTGCATACAAATGATTTGAAAGCCATCGCGCCCAAACTGCGCGCCGGCGATACCGTTACCTTGACTGGTACACTCTATACCGCACGCGATGCAGCCCATAAACGTATCGTTGCTGCTATGGAACAGGGTGAACCATTGCCGTTCCCGCTAGATGGCGCGGCAATCTATTATGCAGGACCAACCCCCGCAAAACCAGGACAGGTTATCGGTTCTGTTGGGCCGACAACATCAGGGCGGATGGACCCCTATTCCCCCGCGCTGCTGGATGCCGGGCTGACCTGTATGATTGGCAAAGGCGTGCGCAGCCCCGCTGTCGCTGATGCCATGGCACGCAATGGCGGCGTGTATATGGTTGCAATCGGCGGCGCTGGCGCCGTTAAAGCAGCATCCATTCAAGATTTGGAGGTCATTGCCTATGATGATTTGGGCTGCGAATCCGTAAAACGGCTGACAGTGGAGGGCTTTACCGCCATTGTTTCTATGGACTGTACCGGTGGCAACTTATATGAGGAAGGCATTGCCCAGTACCGTGCCGTATAAAAATTTATGAGAGATTTTGGGAAGCGAGAAGAAACATATTCACCCCTTTATGAAAAAGACGGAGGAATGAGAAAACTTTATGAGGACTTTTGAAACTGATGTGCAACTGCTGAAATACCGTATTTTAAAAGAAGTTGCAGAACGTGCCTATGAAGGCAACTTGATGGAATCTTATTATGAAATTCCGAAAATTATTTCCCCTGGGCCAAAAGCAACCATGCGCTGCTGCATTTACAAAGAACGCGCCATTGCACAGGAACGTGTGCGGCTTGCCATGGGTGGTGACCGCCGTAACCCAAATGTCATTGAAGTTATCCCGCTGGCTTGTGACGAATGCCCGGTTGAACGCTATACCGTTTCGGAATCCTGCCGCGGCTGTATTTCGCAGCGCTGCATTAAAAACTGTCCAAAACAGGCAATTTCTAAGGATAAACGCGGTAGGGCAGTCATTGATTCTGAAATCTGCATTGAATGTGGACGCTGTGCAAAAGTTTGCCCTTATGGCGCAATTACAGAACATGTCCGCCCTTGCGAACGCTCATGTAAAGTTGGCGCCATTAAGATGAATGAGGAGAAAAAAGCTGCAATTGATATTGATAAATGTATTGCCTGCGGCGCTTGTGTATCGGCTTGCCCGTTTGGCGCGGTGATGGATAAATCCTTTATGGGTGATGCCATCAATATTATCCTCAACGCAGTTGACCGTTTTGGTGACCGCAACTATAAAGTTGCAGCAATTGTTGCACCGGCAATCGCTTCCCAGTTTGATGACTGCTCACTTGGGCAGGTTGCCTCTGGCATTCGTGCGCTGGGCATTGATTATGTCGTAGAAGCTGCAATGGGCGCGGATATGGTTGCCGATAAAGAAGCACAGGAACTGGCGGAAAAAGGTTTTTTAACCTCTTCCTGTTGTCCCGCCTTTGTATCTTACATTGAAAAGCAAATGCCCGAACTGGCAGAACATATTTCACATAACCTGTCCCCAATGGCGGAAATCGGGCGTTACATCAAAATGAATGCGGATACCCCGCTGAAAACTATCTTCATTGGGCCTTGCACCGCGAAAAAGCAGGAAATAACCCGTCCTACGGTGGATATGTGGATTGACTGTGTCATCACCTTTGAAGAATTACAGGCAATGTTGGACGCGAAACAAATCAACCTGTCGGAAATGGATGAAACCCCAATCAATGACGCGTCTTATTTCGGGCGTGTCTTTGGGCGTAGCGGCGGTTTGACCGAAGCCGTGCTGGAGGTTGCCAAAGAACGCGAAATGGACTTTGAAGTCAAAGCAGAAGTATGCAGCGGTATTGAAGAATGCAAGGTTGCCTTGCTGAAAGCAAAAGTCGGCAAGCTGAATAAAAACTTCATTGAAGGTATGGCGTGCCCAGGCGGCTGCGTCAGTGGCGCCGGCAGCCTGACCCATGAACCAAAGAGCAAAATGAAAGTTGACCAGTATGGCAAAAAGAGTGTCCGTGAAACTGTGGCGGATGCAATCGGTCAATATAAACTTGAAGAATAAAACCATAACAACTAAAAACTGGTGTCTGCTGTATCAAACAGGCACCAGTTTTGCTATATGCATTCAGCAAATAGAGTTGCATTTCATCCATGTATATGGTATAATACAACCATAACATCAAATTGGCAAAACACTGAAAAAGAGAGAGGTAGACATATGAAAAATGCAAAAATACTGTTTTTCACTGCTATATTTGCGTTATCTTTGACCGCTTGCGGCGGCAGCCCATCCACAACGCCGGAGAATGATGAAGCAGAAAAATCTAACATATCCACCGGTGTGAATTTGCCTGCGGAAGCAAAACCAGCGGCGTCATCTGATCAGACAACCACTGCGGATGATGGTTCCAGCAAAACAACCCGCAGCAGTTCTGGCGGCTCAACGAAAAGCGGTTCCGGCAGCACATCCCGCAGTAGCTCCACAAACAGCAGCTCGAAATCTAAATCCAGTGATGATTACACCTTTGAAGATTATCTCAAGGATAATGATCCAGAATCGTATGAAAGTTATAAAGACCTTGAAAAAGGTTGGAACTCTGGTTCATGGGATTCCGAAACGGGTTTCTTTGATAACGATGATGACGATTCGTTTAAAGAATATCTCAAAGAGAATGATAAAGATGCTTATGAAAGCTATAAAGACCTTGAAAAAGGTTGGAATTCAGGTTCATGGGATCCCGAAAATGGTTTCTTTAGCGATTAAATAAAAAAAGAAATGCCTTTCCATCTAAAATAACAGGTGGAAAGGCATTTTTCGATTCTCACATTTTGGGCAGTAAATCCTGTTCCAGCGCCGCATCCAGCGGTATACCGGAAAATCCAACAGAGGCAAGCCCATCAATAAACCGCGTCACAGATGCCATCAAAAGGGAGATATTATCCGCGATAAACATAATATTTTTTTCCAGCTCAAGTGACCCGTCAAGTAATGTTGTATGCTTTAAATAGACTTGTCCTGCATCGGCAAAGAATCCAAAATGCCCCAATGCACAGAAATCATTGCAGTATTCACAAGCACTGTGCATTTGTTTATGATACATCTCAGGCACACCCATAAACAAGGTGACAAAAAATTGCAGCAGTCCGGAATCTTCTCCTGGCAGCGCAATCGGGATAAAACAGGTTTCTATCGTCACATCTTTTTGTACCTTGCCCTGCCGCATGGCTTCACAGCGCAATAAAGTTGGCGCGCCTTCCTTTTGCATGACTTCCGCACGAAACCCATTTTGACTCAAAACATCCGCCATACAGGATAAAATTTGATTTTGCTGTTCGGTTTTCAACGAAAATAGCCCTCCCTTTTTTATTTCACACCAATATCTGTACGGTAATGTGCCTTGTCAAAATGGATTTTGCTGACATCCGCATAGGCTTTGCGGATTGCTTCATCCAGTGTTGGCGCGGTTGCGGTCACGCCAAGCACACGCCCGCCAGCCGTCAGCATTTTGCCATGTTCCAGCTTTGTGCCCGCATGGAATACAAAGGAATCTGTTACTGCATCTAATCCAGTAATTTCTTTGCCCTTTTCATAGGACTTGGGATAACCGCCAGATGCCATACATACACAACACGCCGCATTATCTGCCCAGTTGATTTCCATTTCATCCAGTTTGCCGTCAATGATCGCATTAAAAATATCAAATAAATCTGAATCCAACCGGCTGAGCACAGCTTGGGTTTCCGGGTCACCAAACCGCGCATTATATTCAATCACTTTTGGCCCTTTTGGCGTCAGCATCAATCCAAAGTATAATACGCCTTTGAATGGGCGTCCTTCCTGTGCCATTGCTGCAATGGTCGGCTTAAAGATGGTATCCATACAAACCTGTGCAATCTCATTGGTATAATATCGCGACGGCGAAAATGCACCCATACCACCAGTATTTGGCCCCTCATCATGGTCATAAGCACGCTTATGGTCTTGGGCAGAGGGCATAGTTTTTAGGTGGACGCCATCGGTAAACGCAAGGACGGATACTTCCGGTCCTGTCAAATATTCCTCAATAACAACCCTTGCACCTGCGCCGCCAAATACACCGCCATCTATCGCGTCCTCTGCCGCGTGGACGGCTTCTTCTACCGTCATGGCAACTGTAACACCCTTGCCAAGCGCTAAACCATCGGCTTTCACGACAATTGGCGCACCTTTTTGCCGGATATATGCTACGGCATCCGCAGAATTGTCAAACACTGCATATTCTGCCGTTGGGATATGGTATTTCTGCATCAAATCTTTGGCAAAGGATTTTGACCCTTCAACGATTGCCGCGTTTTTGCGCGGCCCAAATGCACGAATACCTTTTTCTTCAAGCGCATCCACCATGCCAAGGGCAAGCGGGTCATCAGGTGCAACCATGACCAAATCCGGCTTTTGCTGTACCGCAAAAGCCACCATTTTTTCAATATCTGTCGCTTTGATATCCACACATTCCGCTACAGACGCAATGCCGCCATTGCCTGGCGCACACCAAATCTTATCTACTTTTGGGCTTTTCGCTAACGTTACACAAATTGCGTGTTCCCGTCCGCCGCCGCCGACCACTAAAACTTTCATAATAATCCTCCATTTGTATGTGAGAAAAGGGCGGAATTTTTCCCGCCCTTTTCTGGCTGCCATATTAATGATGAAACAGGCGAATGCCCGTAAAGCTCATCACCATATTATATTTATTTGCAGTTGCAATCACATGGTCATCCCGAATGGAACCGCCTGGTTGAGCAATAAATTCCACACCGGATTTCCGTGCCCGCTCAACATTATCCCCAAATGGGAAAAATGCGTCAGAACCAACTGTCACGCCACGGTTTTGGGCAATCCAATTCTTTTTTTCCGCTGGGGTGAGCGGTTCAGGTTTGGATTTGAAAGACTGCTGCCATACGCCATCGGCTAAAATATCTTCATATTCATCTGAAATATAGATATCAATCGCATTATCCCGGTCAGGGCGGCGGATACCCTCCACAAATTGCAGCCCTAATACCTTGGGATGCTGCCGCAAAAACCAGTTATCCGCCTTATTGCCAGCCAAACGGGTGCAGTGGATACGGCTTTGCTGTCCAGCGCCAACCCCAATGGTTTGCCCATTTTTCACATAGCAAACCGAATTGGATTGGGTATATTTGAGGGTGATTAAGGCAACGACCATATCCAGCGCGGCTTTATCCGGCAAATTTTTATTTTCTGTCACAATGTTTGACAGCATTTCGCGGGTGATTTTTAAATCATTATGCCCCTGTTCAAAAGTGATGCCAAATACATCCCGCTGTTCCAGCGGTTTTGGCACATAATCCGGGTCGATTTCCACTACATTATAATTGCCTTTGCGCTTAGTTTTTAGGATGTTCAGCGCTTCTTCAGTATATCCCGGCGCAATAACGCCGTCAGACACTTCTACCGCCAACAGATGGGCAGTATCCGCGTCACAGATATCGCTAAGCGCTGCCCAATCGCCATAGGAACACAGACGGTCTGCGCCGCGTGCCCGTGCATAGGCGCACGCAATGGGGGAAAGCGCGCCTTCCGCTTCCACAAAATACATCGCTTTATCGGTTTGGGTGAGCGGATAACCAAGCGCTGCCCCTGCTGGGGAAACGTGTTTAAACGATGCCGCCGCACACCAGCCGGTTGCTTCTTTCAGTTCGCGCACAAGCTGCCAGGCGTTAAACGCATCCAGAAAATTGATATAACCCGGCTTGCCATTGAGCACACGGATGGGCAGTTCGCCTTCCGTCATGAAAATACGGGAAGGTTTCTGATTGGGATTACAGCCATATTTGAGTGATAACTCCTGCATGGTGACTCCTTTCCCGGCTTATACCGGATGCCTGTTTTTGATACGGGTTTCGGTCTGTCCAGTTGCCAAATCAATATACCGCACAAATAATGCAACTTTATTTTGTTTATTCATGGTGCTCCACAGCACTTCAGTAAACGCGTCAATGTTATCATGTTCCATACGGATACATTTTGGCTCGCCACGGAATGGCGGCAGCGGATCGCCGTCACACATATAGGTGTGCAGGAAATGCCCAAGCCCTGGCACCGGCTTATCATATTCATAAAAGAAACGCTTATTTGCGGTGCGGTCGGAGGTAAAGTTTTTCAGGATAGACAGGCAATATGAACCATCCTCATTGACTACCGCGGAAATGCGTGAAGTATAATGGGGCGCATCCGGCTCAAATTGGCGGGTACGCAGGGCTTCAAAATAGCTTTTGCCCTCTACCAGACAGTCCCGGATGGTATCAGTCTGGTCGCCATTGGTAACAATGGTTTTGCCGCCCACGACACGCACCGGATGATAAATAATCAGGGATGGGTCAGTCAGCTTTGCCGGGTCAAATGCTTCGGTACGGATGCCATCTTCGGTTTCCACAAAAATACGGTTGCGGCTGTTTTCACTGCGTCCCATCAGAAAATACGCAATAACATTTTTCCGGTTGTCTGGGGTGCGTCCTAAAATAATGCCGCGCCCTGGATATGCGTTGCTTTGCAGTTCGTGTTCGATTTGGAATACATAATTTTGAAGCATGGTTTTCTTGCCCCTCTTTCCTTTGTTTAGTTGGTAATTGTAACGCGTGCGCCCGCAATATGCAAACGTCCCTGACAAAACAGGGAAACCGCTTTGGGCAGCAGTTCCCATTCAGCTTCCCGCATGACACGTTTTTGCAGGCTTTCCGGCGTATCATCGGGCTGGACAGCCACTGCTTTTTGCAGGATAATTGCGCCGCCGTCGACAATTTCAGAAACAAAATGTACCGTAGCACCAGTTACCTGCACACCTTTTGCCAGCGCCGCCTCATGCACGCGCAAACCATAAAACCCTTCCCCGCAAAAGGATGGGATTAATGATGGATGGACATTGATGACTTTGCCAGACCAGTCCCGGCAAAATGATTCAGGTAGCACAGTCATAAATCCGGCGAGGACAACCAGCCCTGCGCCAAGCTGGGTCAGCAGTTCATGGAGCGCCGCGCCATAACGTTCCGCGCTGTCATAATCGGCACGGCGCAGCACATAGGATGGGATAAATGCGTGTTTTGCGCGTTCCAACGCATACGCATTGGGATTGGATGATATTACAGCACAGATTTCCCCATCCCGGATATCCCCACGCGCCTCCGCATCAATCAGCGCTTGGAGGTTTGTGCCTCCGCCGGATACCAGGACTGCAATTTTCACTGACAACACCTACTTTCTATGGTGATAAAGGTCTTTTTGCATTATTTTAAGGTAATGCCGCGTTCGCCGTGTACAGTTTCGCCGAGGATATAGGCGGATTCACCGGCTTCCGCAAGAGCGGATAATGCTTTGTCCACGTCGGTTTTAGCAACAGCTGCAACCAGCCCGATACCCATATTGAATGTATTATACATATCGCGTTCCGGAATTTTTCCGGCTTTCGCAATCACATCAAAGACCGCTGGCACAGGCGCCGCAGACTTGTCAATATTTGCATGAATGCCTTCACACAGCATACGCGGGATATTTTCATAAAAACCGCCGCCTGTAATATGGCTGAGGGCTTTGACATCGGCAGACGCCGCCAGTTTTTGCACCGCTTTGACATAAATCCGTGTCGGCGTCAGCAGTTCTTCACCGAGAGTCTTTCCAAACTCATCCATATAACGGCTGACCGATTTTTCATTGATGCCAAGTGTTTTTCGTACCAGTGAATATCCATTGGAATGCACACCAGAAGAAGCAACACCAATAATGACATCACCTGCCTGCAACCGGCTGCTGTCAATCATTTTGGGTTTATCAACCATGCCGACCGAAAAACCAGCAACATCATATTCATTTTCAGGATAAAATCCAGGCATTTCGGCGGTTTCACCGCCAATTAAGGCGCAGCCTGCCTGCCGGCAGCCTTCGGCAATGCCGGAAACAATGGACGCAACCCGTGCTGGGATATTTTTACCTACCGCAATATAATCCAAGAAAAATAGTGGCTGTGCTCCGCAGCAGGCAATATCATTGACACACATCGCAACCGCGTCAATGCCAATGGTGTCATGTTTATCCATGAGGAATGCAAGTTTTAACTTTGTGCCGACACCATCTGTACCGGAAACCAGCACCGGTTCTTCCATCCCTTTGATATCTGGCGCAAATAATCCGCCAAATCCGCCAAGGCTACCAATGACACCTGGAATAAATGTGCTTTCTACCATAGGTTTCATCAGTTTAACTGATTCATATCCAGCGGTAACGTCAACACCAGCGGCTTTATAGCTTTCAGAACGGCTTTCAGTCATAATTCCAACTCACTTTCAAACATATTCTTGTCAACTTGTTCAGGGACTTCCATAGGATAAGTGCCGCTGAAACAGGCATCACAAAAACCTAACTTGCAGTTTAACGCAATTCGGCGGGCAGCTTCCAGCGACAGGAACCCTAAACTATCCGCCCCGATAATCTCCCGCATTTCTTCCACTGTGCGCCCATGCGCTAATAATTGGGTGCGCTCCGGAATATCGGTGCCAAAAAAACATGGATGCCGGAACGGCGGCGCGGAAATACGCAAATGGACTTCTAATGCCCCCGCGTCACGCACCAGTTTCACCAGCCGCGCACAAGTTGTGCCGCGGACAATGGAATCATCCACCATAATCACCCGTTTGCCGCTGACTGCTTCCCGCAGGGCATTGAGTTTTAACCGGACAGAGCGTTCCCGTTTGGACTGTCCCGGCTGGATGAATGTGCGCCCAATATAACGGTTCTTAATTAACCCGACACCATAGGGGATGCCAGAACATTTAGCATAACCGATTGCGGCAGGAATGCCGCTGTCAGGTACGCCAATGACCACATCCGCGCCAACAGGATGTTCAATCGAAAGATATTTGCCAGCTTCCTGCCGAGCAAGTTCTACCGACGCGCCATCAATGACAGAATCCGGACGGGCAAAATAAATGTATTCAAAAATACATGCCGCTGATGGACAGGTTTCATGGCAGTGCAGCGAACGGATTTCCCCATTTTCAACAACAACAATTTCACCCGGTTCAATATCGCGGATAAACTCTGCGCCAAGCGCGTCCAGCGCGCAGGATTCCGACGCGAAAATAATCGCGCCGCCTTGTCCGCGCCCCATGCACAGCGGACGCATTCCACGCGGGTCACGCGCCGCAATCAGTTTACGCGGCGACATAATACATAAAGAATAGGCGCCTTTGACCACATCCATGGTATGCAGGACAGCTTCTTCAATCGAACCGTATTTGAGGCGCTCGCGCACAATGGTATAAACAAGCACCTCGGTGTCTGAGGTAGAGCGGAAAATACCACCAGTATTCTCAATTTCATGGCGAAGCTGACTCGCGTTGACCAGGTTGCCATTGTGCGCAACCGCTAAATTGCCTTTGATATGAGTAATGGATAACGGCTGGGCATTTTCGCGGCGGGGTTCACCCGTTGTCGAATAACGCACATGACCGATTGCCATTTTACCCGGCATAGCATCTAAAATTTCCTGGCTGAAAACATCACTGACCAGCCCAATGTCTTTGTGACATTTGATTACACCGCGCCGGTTGACGGCAATGCCGCAAGCTTCCTGCCCACGGTGCTGAAGCGCAAATAATGCCGTATATGCCTCATGCGCAGGGCTAATATTGCAATCTTCCGGCACATAAATGCCAAATACACCGCATTCTTCATGCAGGGTATCGCCATTTGCCGGTAACTTTTTGATATGGTATTTCATTTTAGGGGTTCACCTTATTGAGTAAGAGAGGATTTTTTTATTCTTTGCCATTCCAGCAGTAGGTACAAACCTGGCTGCGGTCTAATCCAATGGATTCCAGCAAACCTTCCAGCGATTGATAACCAAGCGAATCAAACCCAAAATCCTCACAGATTTTTTTCAGCATACATTGTCCGCGTTTGGTATCCGCATCTGCATATTCTTCCAAATGCTTTGTGCCTTCTTCGCCTTCCAGCGCGTGGATGGTACGGCGGGAAAGCAGTTCCATTTCAGAATTAGAGGACGAAAAGTTCAGATATTTGCAGCCATACATAATCGGCGGGCAAGCTGAACGCATATGCACTTCTTTTGCACCGGAGGCATATAGGAAATCAATGGTTTCCCGGAGCTGTGTGCCGCGGACAATGGAATCATCCACAAAAAGCAGTTTTTTGCCTTCAATCAGTTCAGGTACAGGGATTTGCTTCATTTTTGCCACTTGATTGCGCACATCTTGGTTGGTTGGCATAAAAGAACGAGGCCAAGTCGGCGTATATTTGATAAACGGGCGCGCAAATGGCACATGGCTGGCATTGGCATAACCAATGGCGTGCGGGATGCCGCTGTCTGGTACACCAGCAACATAATCAATATCCTGCGCAAGTCCACGTTTTTGGTCAAGCTCGGCAAGGAACGCGCCATTGCGGTAACGCATGACTTCGACATTTACCCCTTCATAGTTGGAGTTTGGATAACCATAATATGTCCAAAGGAAGGAACATATTTTCATTTGCTGCCCTGCCGCGGACAAAGTCTGCCAGCCATCGGCAGTCACTTTGACAACTTCACGGGGACCAAGTTCATACGCGTCCTCATATCCTAACTTATGGTAGGCAAATGATTCAAAGGAAACGCAACAGCCATCGTCATTCTGCCCGATTAACACAGGCAGCCGCCCCATCTTATCACGCGCCGCAATAATGCCGTCAGGCGTCAGCAGCAGAATTGTAGCAGAACCATCGATTAATTCCTGGGCATGTAAAATACCGGAAACCAAATCGGATTTCTGGTTGATGAGGGCAGCAATTAATTCCACTTGATTGACTTTGCCAGAACCCATCGCCATAAACTGATGCCCATGGTCAGAAAAATATCGGGCAACCAATTCCTCATCATTATTGATGATACCAACCGCCGTAATCGCATACAGCCCTAAATGTGACCGCACCAGCAAAGGCTGTGGATCGGTATCGCTGATACAGCCAATGCCGCTGCACCCGCTGAAATTCTGAATATCCTTTTCAAACTTTGTGCGAAACGGTGTATTTTCGATATTATGGATTTGACGCTGGAACCCTTTTTCGCGGTCATGGATAATCATGCCGCCGCGCCTGGTGCCAAGATGCGAATGGTAATCAACACCGAAAAATATATCAAGCACACAATCCCGCTTTGAAATTGCGCCGAAAAATCCTCCCATAAAGCAGATACTCCTTTTCTTTCACCCGCTGCCCTGTATCAAAGGCATTTTTGTGCTTTTCTTTCTTTACGACACACATCCTTTATTCTGCCATCAGGCGGCGCATAATCTCCTGGTACGCTTCTTCTACACCGCCCATATCGCGGCGGAAACGGTCTTTGTCCAGTTTTTCTTTGGTATCTTTATCCCACAGGCGGCAGGTATCCGGTGAAATCTCATCGGCAAGGATGATTTTCCCATCCGGTGTTTTGCCGAATTCCAGCTTGAAATCCACCAGAATCACATTCAGTTTGTCAAAGTATGCTTTCATCACTTCATTGACTTTGAATGCCATCGACTGGATATTTTCAATTTCTTCACGGGTTGCCAGCTTTAAAGCAAGCGCATGATAGTCATTGATTAATGGGTCGCCGAGATCATCGTTTTTATATGAAAATTCGATGGTCGGCTGGTCAAATGCAATGCCTTCCTCTACACCATAACGCTTTGCAAAGGAACCCGCTGAAATGTTGCGGATAATCACTTCCAGCGGTACGATGGAAACTTTTTTGACCACGGTTTCGCGTTCGCTGAGCTGCTCTACAAAATGGGTCGGCACGCCCTGCTTTTCAAGAAGCTGAAACATATGGTTGCTCATCACATTGTTAATGACGCCTTTGCCCGTAATGGTACCCTTTTTTTCACCATTGAATGCGGTAGCATCATCTTTATAATCCACAATGCACAGGTTTGCATCATCTGTTGCAAAGACTTTCTTTGCTTTGCCTTCGTAAAGCTGTTCTTTTTTCTGCATGGCTGTTTCATTCTCCTTTTTATGATACACAATCGCAAAAATCAAACGGATTTGTTTACTGATATTGTTTGCTGATTTTTTCATCCTTTTGACGGACTTCTTCTGCCATATTTTGCTTGAACTGCATCAGCTTTTCCGCCAAATCCGCATCGGACAACGCTAAAATCTGCGCGGCAAGGATTGCGGCATTTTCCGCGCCGTCAATCGCGACGGTCGCAACCGGAATGCCTTTCGGCATTTGCACAATGGAAAGCAAACTATCCATACCACCCATTACACTGGTGCCCATGGGCACGCCAATAACCGGCAGGGTGGTATAAGCGGCAAGCACGCCACCTAAATGGGCTGCTTTGCCAGCCGCCGCAATGATGACGCCAAACCCATCCGCTATGGCATTTTTCGCAAGCGCTTCAGCGGCAGCAGGCGTGCGGTGCGCGGAAATCACACGCACATCAAATGGAATGTCAAAATCCTTCAGCTTGCTAATGCATTTTGCCATTACCTTCAGGTCGCTGTCTGACCCCATGACAATACATACTTTTTTCATATATCTAATAAACCTCCGGAGAAAAAATAACGAAACCCATTTCCATGGTAATCAAGTATTCCCGAACCCCTGATTTTCAGGATGTTCCAGCGAATGTCCCGCCAGCAAACTTGATTTCTGTGACCCATTTTCAAAACAAAATGCAGGATACGGCTGTATCCTGCATCACGTGTGCCTCATTTGAATGCAGAAATGCCTGCACGGGTGCTGTTAAAATGCTGCTGTCCATTGTCATCCATTAAAAAACAGATTTGCAGCATCATCCCCAACCCCTTTCCAGCAGTACAATCTAGCATATTGATATCCTTATTTTAGCTGTCTTTGCGGCATAATTCAAGCATTTCCGGCAGTATTTCAAAAAATCATCGACTTGCCCAAAAGCACATAGGCATTTTTGCATGGGTTTGTTGTTATTTCTTTGCCTGTCCAATCAGCTCACGTGCGGCGGCTGGATTTTGGCGTTCCCGTTCCAATAACATTGCGGCGGTTTGCCGGACTTCGCTGTCCATCGCGCCGGAAACACATTCATCAATGAGTGGAATCAGTTTTTTAGCCGTTACCTCACGGAGCTGAATACAAGTACGGTTGCCAATATATTTCAAAAACCCATCTACTTTAATATCATAACTCATGCCAATCACTGGCACACCAGCCGCGGCGGAAAACATCAGCGAATGCAGCCGAATGCCAATAACAGCTTTCATGCGTGCCAAAATACCAATGGTCATTTCAATGCTTTGGCGCTCGGTCAGCATATAATACGGGCAGTGAAGCTTGCTGCCTAAAATTTCAGCAGGCATTAAATCCGATGGGTATTCTATCGGCACAAACAATGGAATTAACCCATGCTTTTGATAGGCATATTCCGCCGCCTGCACCACTTCGCCAATGACATCATCAAATCCTTTCCAGTAGCGCAGTCCAAACCCAAGATATTTTCCATCGGGCGGGATACCAGATTTTTCAAGCGTATCACTGACCGCCGCTGCGGAAGCTGGTTTCAAAATAATCGTTGGGTCAGCGGAAAGGCGGATATCCGGCTTCACAATCCCCATGCGAGTTAGTTCCCCACGGGATAAATCATCGCGCAGCGTAATAATATCAACCGCACGGTTGATGGTACGCGCTGCCCGGCGGCGGTTACCCAGTTTGTTGATTGGCCCAATGCCACAGCCATACATCATGACTTTGCACCCAAATCGCTTTGCCTGGTCAAGCGTCAACAAATAATACCGCAGCGACCGCGTAGAAGTCACATCCTGCATTAAACTGCCGCCGCCATTGATATAAAGTGACGCATGGCGGAAACGGCGTAATACCTGGTCAATCCGGAAGGTATAAATCGCCCCGGTGCGGTAAATCAAACGGGTTTCACGCGGACGGCGTGACATGACAGTAATTCGCCGGTCAGGGTCAATCTCCCGCATTTCCTGCACAATCGCTTTCAGGATTGCATCATCCCCCGCATTGCCTTTGCCATAAGCGCCACAAATCACAATGCCATCCCGTTTGTTTTTGGGGCGCGCAAACCGCCGGATAACCATACGATAATTTTCCTCTTGGGTGCGGCACATGGTGCGCAAGGAAAATTCTCGGTCAGCTTTTTCATATAAACGTGCGGCAAATAATCTCCGCTTTTCAGGGTCACGGGCAAAAGTCAGTAAATATTTAGTTAACGCTTCATGGTCTTTTGGCTCAAAAATAAATCCATTTTCCCCGGTATCAATTAACTCACTCATGCCGCCAACATCAGAACAAATTGTCGCACAGCCTTCTCGGATGCCCTCTAAAATCGAATAGGGAAACGTTTCTGATACAGAAGTCAGCAAATTGATATCCATAGAGGCAAAAAACTTGTCCACCGGTGAAACCCAACCGCAAAAGGTGACGCGGTTTGCAATGCCAAGGTCAGCCGCGAGCCGCCGGAGTTTGGGTTCATCCTCACCGTCACCAGCAAGGAACAAACGTAAACGCGGTTCCTGTTTGACTGCGCCAGCAAATCCCCGAATACAAGTAAAAATATCCTTTACCGCTGTCAAACGGGCAGCAATTCCACATAAAATATCATCGGGGGCAATTTCCACCTGCCATGTATCCCGAATATACGCAGCACGGTCTAAATCACGGATTGGCTCAGTAAAATCCATCCCATTATAAATAACACACATTCGTTCTGGGTCAAACCCACGGCTGATGAGTGTACGCGCCATGCGGTCAGCCACAGGCTGATAAAAATCCATAAACCGCAAGGCAATGGCATTTAATGTGCCGCGGGTATATTGTTTGAATGGGGAACCCATATAATCCAACCGATAATCAGAATGCACGGTCGTCATTAATGGGATTTTGCGTTTTGCGCGCACCATTGCGCCAACCAAATTGGCTTTGGAACCATGGCAATGAATGACTTCCGGCTGAAATTCATCCACAAGCGCAAGCACTTTATCCCGGCAAGTATACGGATTCATATATTCATAAACTTTGACATTTAATCCACGTGCGGCAGCTTCGGTTGGGAAAGGTCCATCACGGAAACTTACCAAGCATACATCATTTTGTTTGCTTAATGCCTGCACTAAAGTCATGATATGGGTTTTAGCGCCGCCCACGTCGCCGCCGCCCATCATCTGTAATATCCTCATGGCAGCCTCCATCCGCCCTTTGCAAAAAAACGGGCGGCTCATTTCTATATTCCATTATACACATTTTTTCGTCCGGCGCAATGCCTAAGTATCTGGTTTGTGGCAGCGGGAGGGGATGGGGGCGCCAGGTTGGGCACCGGGGATGAGGAGAGTCCAGAGAGGGGAAGGGAACTCCCTTCCCCTCGTCGGTTCTATGCGAATAGCCTTGAAATAGGGGGCGAAATTGGGTAAAATAGAATTATCACAAAAGGCTGGGCAGAAAAAAAGGGGGGATTTTTTATGTCAGGGAATAAAAAACGATTGCAGCCGCCACATCCATTTGTCATGATTTTTCTTGTGATGCTGTGCGCTGTCATATTAACCCACCTGGTACCGCTCGGACGTTATGAATTGCGTGAAGTCACTTATATCGAAAATGGTATCCAACGCACGACCACAGCAGTTGACCCGGATAGCTTCCGCTATGTCACCGACGAAAAAGGGGAACGGGTGGTCTATCCAGCACCTTTCTTTGGACTAACTGCCCTTGGCGAACGAGGCGTGATGAATTTTCTCTTTGATGGGCTGGATGGCAGCCGGCAAGCCGCGGGTACCGTTGGCTTAATGGCGTATATGCTTGTTATCGGCGGTTCATTTGGCGTACTTATGCGCACAGGCGCCATAGACCGCGGATTGCTCCGGATATCCCGTCGGCTGGATGATGTCGCTATGCTGCTGCCGCCTGGCTTCTTTGTTCTCTTTTCTTTGGCAGGCGCTGTGTTTGGCTTCAGCGAAGGCACAATCCCACTCGCGATGCTCATTATCCCGCTATTCGTTGCCATGGATTTTGATGCCGTCACAGGGGTATTAGCCACATTCGCAGCAACCCAAATAGGGATTTCCTGTTCCTGGGTAAGCCCAAACGCTTTGACCATGGCACAAAGTATCGCTGGTATCCCCATTTTATCTGGTATGCGTTTCCGAATGCTATTATGGGCAGTTTTAACCTTAATTGGTGCAGCTTATACCACTTATTATGCTTATAAAGTGCATAATAACCCGCATTATTCCATATCTCACGCGGGCGATGCACGCCTGCGCGGCCGCTTTGAACGGCTGCATAACAACCGGGAACCACTCTCGCTCGGTAGCCGGAGCATTATTGTTGTTGTTTTGTCCGCATTATGCTGGATGCTGTGGGGCGTTTTGGAAAAAGGCTATTCTTTATCCGAAATTTCAACCGTATTCCTAATCATGTCGCTTGTTACAGGCAGCATCGGCATCGCATTCCATCTGGATGGAATGCAGTTCCGGGATATCCCGCGTGCATTCCAATCCGGCGCGTCTGATTTGGTTGGCGCTGTCCTGGTCGTCGGTATGGCACAAGGTATGATCCTGATCTTAGGCGGCATTAGCCCGACAAATGCTTCTGTCCTCAATACACTGCTGCATTGGGCATCCCGTGCGTTTGAAGAACTGCCGCGCCTGCTTACCTCTTGGCTGATGTATATGTTCCAATTCGGCTTTAATTTGGTCGTGCCAAGCGACGTTGGGCAAGCCGCCTTATCTATGCCAATTATGGCGCCTATGTGTGACCAGCTTGGTATCAGCCGGCAAATTGCTGTATTAGCGTTTCAGCTTGGCGGCAGCCTGTCCCATTTGCTGATGCCGACTTCTGGTATTTTAATCGGCGTATTAAGCGTTGCACGGCTGGAATGGGGCGATTGGCTCCGCTCGCAATGGAAAGCAATTGCAGCGATCTTTTTCATTGCTTCGGCAGCGATTGTACTGGCTTCTTGTATTGGCTATGCCTGAACCGAAAAAAGAAATCCCTTGCCTGCTGGGAAATTTTCCTGGCGGCAAGGGGTTTTTTTCATGTTTACAGGCTTTCCGCTTCACTCAGCCAAAGCTCACTGACTGCATCCGATGGCATACGCCAATCGCCACGCGGTGACAACGTAACCGAACCAACCTTTGGGCCATCCGGCAAGCAGGAACGCTTAAACTGCTGGGCGAAAAATCGCCTTACAAATGTGACCAGCCACTGCTTGATGGTAGCATCATCATAAACACCCTCAAACGCGGCACGCGCAATGCGGAAAATCTTCCGTGGGCAATAACCAAACCGCACCATATAATACAAAAAGAAATCATGCAGTTCATATGGCCCAACAAGCTCTTCGGTTTTCTGGCTGATTTCTCCATCCTTGGGCGGCAAAAGCTCGGGGGAAACCGGCGTATTCAGCACATCAAGCAGGATATCCCGCAAGCCATCCGGCGAATGCGCCGCTTCATAAGCAGTCAAATACCGCACCAGTGTTTTGGGAATTGACCCATTAACACCATACATACTCATATGGTCACCATTGTAAGTCGCCCAGCCCAGCGCAAGCTCTGACAAGTCCCCTGTACCAATGACAAGCCCGCCAATTTCATTTGCCAAATCCATCAGCACCAATGTGCGGGTGCGCGCTTGGGCATTTTCAAAGGTCACATTTTGGTTATCCCAGGAATGCCCAATATCCTTGAAATGCTGCTCAACTGCCGCTTTAATATCTACTGTATGCAGGGTTGCGCCATATGCTTCCGCTAAACGCATGGCATTGGACTTGGTGCGGACAGTTGTGCCAAAACAAGGCATTGTCACCGCGTGAAGCCCCGCATGGTCTATGCCCAAAATATCAAACGCATGGATAGCCGCAACCAGCGCCAATGTGGAATCCAACCCGCCAGATAAGCCAATCACCGCTGTTTTACAGCGGGAATGCTGCATACGGGTAGCAAGCCCAGTTGCCTGCATTTGCAGGATTTCTTCACAGCGGTGTTCCAAATCCGCCCTATCCTGCGGTACAAATGGCGTTTGTGCAAATGGGCGGGTCAATACCGTATCCCGGATAGGCAAATCAAACCATATATCGGTGCAAACACCCATTTGGGGCACAAATGTATTCATCCGGCGGCGTTCATGCACTAGGCGTGATAGGTCAAGCTCCGAATAAATAATACCAGTCGAAAAACGCTTGCTTTCCTGCAAAATACCACCGTTTTCCGCAATCAAATCATGCCCGGAAAATACCAAATCCTGTGTCGATTCGCCCATACCAGCATCCGCATAAACATAACCGCAAAGCATCCGTGCCGAACTACTGCGCACCAATTCACGGCGGTATCCCGCCTTGCCAATGATTTCATCCGAAGCGGATGGGTTTGCAATCACGGTTGCACCCGCTTCACACAGGGTGACTGAAGGTGGCGCAGGTACCCACAAATCTTCACAAATTTCACAGCCCAGCACAAAATCAGGCATATCTGTGCAATGGAATAATAATCCTTCACCGAATAACGTATCCTGCCCGCAAACCTTCACATGGACAGGCTTTATCCCTTTACCGGAAGTAAAATGACGTGCTTCATAAAACTCTGCGTAATTAGGGATATATTGTTTTGGCACCAGCCCCAACAATTTGCCGCGGCACATAACTGCCGCAACATTATAAAGCCCGCCTTGGAACTGGAAAGGCAAACCAACGATCATGACCATGGCATGGCGGGCAGATGTTGCCAAAATACGGGCAAGTGCATTTTCTGCGCCGCGCAGTAATGTTTCCTGTAAAAAGAGGTCGCCGCAGGTGTACGCTGTGACGCATAATTCTGGGAACACCAATAAAGCTGTGCCTTGCTCCGCAGCTTCTGCCGCCATGGCTTCAATGCGGGACGCATTATAGGCACAATCAGCAACCCGGATGCGGGGTGTTGCCGCCGCAACTTTTAAAAATCCATCTCTCATAGGGAAAAAGCCCTCCGAATCTTCAAAAATATATGTTTGTCTTTATTATATCCCCAATGACGCATCTATGCAATAAAAACGCAAAATGCCAATATAAAAAAGATAAGTCTTGATAATCGGTTGACAAATGTCTTCCTATGTGTTATCATCAAGGTAGACAAACGTAAACCAAAAGGAGGTGACCCGGATGAAACCAATCAGCTTATCAGATAACGAATGGAAACTGATGGAGCATTTATGGGACAATCCGCCGCGCACCATTATGCAGCTAACCCATGCGCTGGCAGACCAAACCGGTTGGGCAAAAGCAACCATTATCACCATGCTGTCCCGGCTGGAAGCCAAAGGCGCAGTGCGCTGGGAAAGCGGCGGGCGTGCCCGGCAATACTATCCCACCATTTCACGCGAAGCGGCAAGCGCCGCGGAAACCCGCAGTTTTTTGGACAAAGTATACCATGGTTCGGTTGGGCTGCTGGTCAACGCGATGGCAAATGAAAACGCGCTGAGTGCGGATGAAATCGACGAATTATATGTGATTCTGCGGGACGCTGGCAAAGGGGGTGCAACATGACATTCTTTCTGGAAACCCTTTGGACAGGTACGCTGCTGATTGCACTTGTCCTAATCCTGCGCGCCCTGCTTGGCACACGGATTCCAGCATGGCTGCGTTATAGCTTATGGCTGCTGCCCATGCTGCGGTTGTGTTTCCCGGTATCATTACAGCACGCAATGCACCTGATGCCCCAAAGCAATCTCAGTATGATGGAGCTGCCCAAAATCTCAGCCGCGCCAGCGGCTGCACAGCCCTTGCTGACCAATATTACAACGGGGCAGGTGGTGACAACCTCAAACCCAGATTTAATTCAACGGGCAGCATCAATCGATTGGCAGCCAATTCTGCTTGCCATATGGTTAATTGGTATGGCGGCAGTTATCCTGTGGTGCATTTTGGTGAACCGGCGGTTTGCAGGCACCCTTGGGCAGGAATTTTATGCGGAATCCCCATGTGGGCTGCCTGCCTATGTGGCGGATGGGCTGAAATCCCCTTGCTTATATTTCCGGCGCGGCAAAGCCGGGATTTATATCCCGCGGGAAATCGCGGGCGACCCAGTGCGGCTGCGCCATGTATTTGCTCATGAGGAGGCACATTACCGCCATTATGATCATATTTGGTCAATCATACGGGTCATTTTACTTGCGATTTATTGGTTCCATCCGCTTGTCTGGGTGATGGCATTTTTCAGCAAGCGGGATTGTGAACAGGCGTGTGATGAAGCGGCAATCCGTTCCCTTGGCGAAACAGAACGTCTGGCTTATGGACATACTTTGGTTGGGCTGATGGCAACAGGATGCCCAAGTGATATGATTTGTGGGGTGACAACAATGACAGACAGTAAAAAAGGTATCCGGCAGCGCGTGCGCCGTATTGCAAACAAACCGCAAACTCGTGTGGCAGCCGTTTTGCTGCTGGTTATCGGGATGCTGCTCAGCATGGCATTTGCATTTACCGATACCCACCCGCATCACAAAGTTTGCAATTATTTGCAGTCAGGCGAAAGGTTCAATACACTTGCCCTCTATTATAACGAAGATGGGAAAGCTGGCAGTCAAATGCTGCTGACCGATGAACAGAAAAAACAAGTATGGGATATTTTCCTGGATATCAAAGATACCAGCATGACTTCAGGCGTTATCCGGCGTGATATCGCGGAATGGGAAATCATTTTTGAACCGCTCGGCGCGGCAGACCGTGTTTCCCTGATTTTTGAAGGCGATCAATATTTGTATGTCCAGAGAATCACGGGTGGGGAAAATCCGGTGGTCAGGGAATCCTATTTTGTGGAAGACGCAAAAGCCATTGCCGCTTTGCGGCAGGCTGTGGGATTGCCGCCGCTTTATATGTTCTATGAAAATGCGGCATATTATATCATAAACTTGGATGAAACCCATTCTTACCGTCATTTGAATGCCAATTATCAGCTTGCAAACCTGACAACTGGGGATGTGAAAGCGGTAAACGCAAGTTATGCCAGTGAAGCGGATTTGCCGCAGCTTACGCCGCGAGAAAGTCTTGCATGGGAACCGCCTTATGGCGAAAAAAGTACGCTTGCGGATGGGCAATATCAATTTACCGCATTTTTCACCCGTGATGACGGTGAACAGGTAAAGGTTTCCACTTATTTTGCCGTTGGGGATGCGGTGCCGCTGACCTTAACCGATGTCATTGGCGGCACAGAATGGCTGACCACAGAAAAACTGCTTGCCATTGCAAGAGAACGCGGCAAAGATTTTTGCATGGCAGATTTAGAAGGTTATGCCTATACTGCGGAGGATGAAAATGGCAGCCGGATTTATCCCGTTGGCAATGCGTCTTTGACCATGCCGGACGCGGAAAATGAACTGGATTTCCTGCCGACGCTCAGCACACAGGCAAGTCATAAAGTTTGGCATGAAATTGCCCCAGGCAGCGGCGAATGGGACTTTTTAACCCTGATGCAGCAAAGTGATGTGCTGAACCTTGGTTATTTTTATCGCAGTGATAACCTGCATACGCCTGCGTTTGCGCTTGACCATTTTCTATGGGAGCCCCCGGATAATCCATTTATTGATGTGATGCAGTATCCGGTATATGGCGATGCCGGTGATTTGGATATCCATATTACCGCCGCCTTTGGCGACGGTGATACGCCAAGCAGTGTGATACTTTATTCGGATACCGACGCGTTTACTCCCGTTGATGTGCTCACGATAGCGCCGGAGGAGCTTGAATCGGTTTTCGGGCAGCTTGAAGAAGTGCCGGAGATCACACGCGTTTCCAACCCGGAAAGTATGCTGTTCTCATTTATTGCTTGGGGGGAACTCAGCTCGGCATATCCAACCTTTGTCCGCGCCACAGGCGAGGGGCTTGGCAATGGTTATCTCACAAAATCAATGATGTTTTTGAACCAATATGAAAATACAATCACATTCCGCGAGGATATCACAAATATACCAAGCCTTACACCTTGTTTAACCCTCACCTATTCAGGCAGCGGCGACCATACCATGACATTATATAAAGAAGATCCTTCGATCTGTACTGTGATGAATGGAAGAAACTGGGCTTGCTATACGGTGCCGGAAGGGTTCCGGGATTTTATCGTATCTTATCTGAAAGCAAATGGCGAACCGCTTGTCCACTATAAAAACGCGGAAATTCAAGCGGCGAAACAGGTTGTCACTGAATATTTTGGCACCGTTGCAACTTCACGTACCTTAACCCGGCTGTATTATAACGATGATTGGTGCCAATGGATGCGCAATTCCTATTTGAGCAATGGACACGGTGCAACCAATGGCGTAAAACCAGAAAATGTGATTGTGTTGTCATGCGATTTTGCAGTGGATGGGGATGAACATACTAACTGGAGTATGATTCTCATCCGGGACAGCAAAGACGGCGCATGGCGCATTGATGACCAAGGCTACTAAAATAAAAATTTTCCGAAAACCCTGCCTATATGACAAATGGGCAGGGTTTTTCTATGTGATAAAAAATAAACCGAATAACCCTAAATTCCTATTGACAAAGTAGGATTATGCTGATATACTCTAATCAACCTAGTAAGGTAGTTGGTTATTAGGGGGCAAGGCAATGCAGCCACGCCAAACCCGTCCACTGTCATAAAAAAACACATCAATTCAAAATGAAAGAGGTAATCACATCATGGCAAACCGTCATTATAAATTTGAAACACTCCAGCTTCATGTGGGGCAGGAACAGCCTGACCCGGCAACAGATTCCCGCGCCGTGCCGATTTATCAGACCACATCGTATGTATTCCGTGATTCCGCCCATGCGGCGGCACGGTTTGGGCTGACAGATGCCGGCAATATCTATGGACGGCTGACAAACTCCACCCAGGATGTTTTGGAAAAACGCCTTGCGGCGTTAGAAGGCGGCGTAGCCGCGCTGGCTGTCGCCTCTGGCGCAGCCGCAATCACCTATACCATCCAGAACCTTGCCCAGGCGGGGCAGCATATCGTTGCGCAGAAAACCATCTATGGCGGCAGCTATAATTTGTTGGCACATACCTTGCCGCAATATGGCATTGCAACAACCTTTGTCAATATCCATGACCTTGCGGAAGTGGAAGCTGCGATACAGGATAACACCCGTGCGCTGTATATTGAAACATTGGGCAATCCAAACAGCGATATCCCGGATATTGACGCGCTGGCAGAACTGGCACACAAATATAAAATCCCGCTGGTCATTGACAATACATTCGGTACACCTTATTTTATCCGCCCAATTGAACATGGTGCTGATATTGTTGTGCATTCCGCTACCAAATTCATCGGCGGGCATGGCACAACCCTTGGCGGCATTATTGTTGATTCCGGTAAGTTTGATTGGCAAGCATCGGGGAAATTCCCGTCCATCACTGAGCCTAATCCGAGTTATCATGGCGTGAAGTTCACCGAAGCGGCAGGCGCGGCGGCATTTGTCACCAAAATCCGCGCAATTCTATTGCGGGATACCGGTGCAACCATTTCACCATTTAACGCGTTTTTGTTGCTGCAAGGGGTGGAAACTTTGTCACTGCGTTTGGAACGCCATGCGGAAAATACAAAAAAGGTTGTGCAGTATCTGGAAAACCATCCACAGGTGGAACGGGTCAACCATCCATCTTTGCCAGAACACCCAGACCATGCGCTGTATGAGAAATACTTCCCCAATGGCGGCGCTTCTATTTTTACCTTTGATATCAAAGGCGGCGTAAAAGAAGCCCATGCGTTTATTGACCATCTGGAGATTTTCTCGCTGCTGGCAAATGTTGCGGATGTAAAAAGTTTGGTCATCCATCCGGCAACGACAACCCATTCCCAGCTAAGCAAAGAAGAACTGGAAGACCAGGATATTCATGAAAATACGGTGCGGCTATCCATCGGCA
Organism: uncultured Butyricicoccus sp.; assembly: GCA_910584935.1. Classification (GTDB taxonomy): domain Bacteria; phylum Bacillota; class Clostridia; order Oscillospirales; family Butyricicoccaceae; genus Butyricicoccus_B. Next base: position 43,286 of record CAJUDU010000007.1, read on the forward strand.
CCGAACATATTGATGATATCCTAGCGGATTTGGAACAGGCTTTTGCCGCTGTCCACTAACATAAAAATGCAAGGCATATGCAAATGCCTTGCATTTTTTGCATGGGATTGATATACTGTATTACAGGAATCATAAGGGAGAAACATATGACAGAACGTGAAAAAATGCAGCAGGGTATTTGGTATGATGCAAATTTTGACGCGGAACTATTGCGCGAGCGGGAAAAAGCTGCCGCGTTATATTTTGCATTTAATCATACCCATCCGAAAGACACTGCCCGGCAGCGGGAAATTTTATCCGCATTGATTCCCGGCTTGCCGGAAAGTGTATCGATTCAGCCGGACTTTACCTGTGATTATGGCTGGAATATTCAAATCGGTGCGCACAGTTCAGTAAACCATCACTGCTATTTTATGGATGGCGGCAAAATTACACTTGGCAGCCATGTTTTTATGGGACCTTATTGCGGATTATATACCGCAAACCATCCCAAAGACGCAGCATCGCGCAACCGCGGACTGGAAAAAGCCGCTCCGATTACCATTGGGGATAATGTTTGGCTCGGCGGCAATGTGGTCATCCTGCCCGGTGTGACCATCGGCAGCGGCAGCATTATCGGCGCGGGCAGTGTTGTGACAAAGGATATTCCGGAAAATGTAATTGCCGCGGGCAATCCCTGCCAGGTGCTCCGTCCAATTACCGAAGCTGACCGTTTGACAGAAGCTGAAATATCTTAATTGATATCCAATAACCCGCCCATGCGCCGCGCCATATTGACTTTATCACTGTACTGCACATGGGCGTAAATATTGGCTGTAGTGCTGATATCTGCATGGCCAAGCCATTCCTGGATTTGCCGCAGAGAAAACCCTTCTTTCAGCAGCAGCGTTGCCGCGGAATGGCGCAGGTCATGCAGACGGATATGGGGCAGTTTGGCGCGTTTGCATACCTTTGAAAATTCCTGCGTGATATAATCTGGGCGGAGCGGCGTGCCATCGTCACGGCGGCAGACATAATCGCTTTTATAATAATCTTTCCCATAAATCCGTTTCATTTCTTTTTGGTGGCGGCGCAGTTCGCTTAAATATTTGCGCATATTAGGTGTCAGCGGCAGCGTGCGGTAACTGGATTTGGTTTTCACTTGGTCGGTGTAAAGCACTTGACCGCGGTTTGAAATCGCGGTATGGTTAATGGTGATTGTCCGTGCACGGAAATCCACTGCGGACCAGCGTAACCCAGCCGCTTCACTGCGGCGCAGCCCATAGGTTGCAGCCAGCACAAACGCAGGCTCGGCAGGGGAGTTTTTTGCTTCCTTCAAAAAACGGTTGAGCTGGTTTTGGTCATACACCTTGCTTAGGTATTTGGTGCGGCGGGGCAACAGGGCATTGTCAGAGGGGTTATGCTCAATCAGCTGTAAGGTGACGGCATACCGCAGGCATTTATGCACAATGGAATGGAATTTTACGATAGACGTTGGGGAGTAGCCCTGTTCATATTTGAGGTTGATGAAATCCTGGAAATCAGAGGGCTTTGCCGATTGCAGGGTGGTGCCGCGGCTGCGGTAAAATGGGTCTATATGTTTACGGAACATATAACGGTAACTGTCCAAAGTATTTGGACGCACCTGGCTTTTCATCATCTCAAGCCATTGCTGCATAAAATCAGACAGCAGGATTTCGCAGCCGGGCGCCATATCAGGCGATGGGCTGGCTGGGGCGGGCGCGCCAAACTGGACATATAGGCAGCCATTTTTTTCAAAATAGTTAGGTGTTTTCATAATCAAAAGCCTCCTTTGCGGGTGAGATACAAAAATGATATCATAAACGCCGCAAGGATTGATACGGCATACTTGCCAAATCTATTTTGAAAATACCAGGACATTTGCCGAAACACCTTTGCAAATCGTGGCAATATTATTGCTATACCGCCTGCTTTTAGCAGGAAGGGCAGCGCATAGGTATGGATAGCCTATCACAAAAATTATAGCTTGGAGGTATTTATGGGGCTTTGTGACATACAGGAAATCAAAGAAACTCTTGCACGGCATGGGTTCCGGTTCAGCAAATCACTTGGGCAAAATTTTTTAACAGCGCAGTGGGTGCCTGAACGCATTGCGGCGCAATGCGGCGCGGATGCAAAGAGCAGGGTTTTGGAAATCGGCCCCGGCATGGGGTGCCTGACCCGTGAACTTGCCAAAACTGCCGCCCAGGTGGCGGCGGTAGAGCTTGACCGTGCGTTATTCCCCGTGTTGGAGGAAACGCTTGCAGACTGTGAAAATGTGGAAATCATCCATGGTGATGTGCTGAAAATTGACCTTGCCGCATTATGCCAGCAGAAATTTGCCGGACAAACTGTGTATGCCTGCGCAAACCTGCCGTATTATATCACAACACCGGCAATTTCTGCCCTTTTGGAAAGCCATGCCTTTGCGGGCATTACGGTGATGGTGCAAAAAGAAGTGGCACAGCGTATCTGTGCCTCGGCCGGTTCGTCGGATTACAGCGCATTTTCAGTTTATGTGCAGTATCATGCGGCAGTAGAGGTTTTGTTTGATGTACCGGCAGGTTGTTTCATTCCACAGCCCAAGGTGGATTCTGCTGTAATACGGCTAACACCGCGACAGGTGCCAGCGGTGACAGTGCAAGATGAAAAACTATTTTTTGCGATTGTGCGGGCAGCATTTAACCAGCGGCGCAAAACGCTGGCAAACGCGGTAATGCCCGCATTCGGCGGCAGGCTGGATAAAGCAGAAGTGCTTTGCCTGCTGGAAGAATGCGGGCTGGATGTACGGGTAAGAGGCGAACGGCTCAGCCTGACCGAATTTGGTGAACTGGCTGATAAATGCCATATGTTATTAAATACCAAGGAGCAGCAGCACACCAATGGCAATGAGTAATTCGGTATCAATTTCCTGACCATCTTCGCGCAGGGCGAACCAGACCACAGCAAGGGCAATTAAGGTATCCGCGTCTAGGCGGAAACCCGAAAGGCGCTGTCCAAGCCCACTAAGCAGGCTGGATACCGGCTGCTGGAGATTGCTGTTTTGTTGTGGCTGTTGTGGCTGCTGCGGCGGCGCGGCGGTTAAATAGCGGTTATACATGGACATCCCCTTCCTGTTGTGGCGCTGTGCCAAGTTGTTTCATGGCGGCATTCGCCATGCGTGCAATGCTGACCAGCCGCAAGCCATGGTCAATTTGTGTGCCGACGCTGTCCGCGACAAATGGTTTTACGGCATTAAGCAGGTTGAGTTTTTCCCGGCTGATGGCATTTTGCCCGCTTTTTGCGATTTCCGCAATCACTGGCATGGCACGCTGCATCAGCTCGGCGGATGGGTCATAGGCGCTGCCGTTGGCAGCGCCGGCAGGCGCCCCCATAGGGGGCGCGTCCCCGGCGGCGGGCGCGGCTTCCGCCGCGCCGCCGCCCAGCATCGAAGATGCCATGGAAATCGCGCTTTGTAGTTTTTCTGGGTCGTTTAGGATGGAGGACAGCATATCATCCATGGTATCCGCTCCTTTCATTTGCCCAGCAGGTTTTTAAGTTGTGCGGCAAGCGCCGCGCCCTGCGGGGTGGACATAATTTCACCGATGGCAGCTTGTGCGGCGCGTTTATCGCCCGCCTGCGCGGCTTTTGCCGCGCGTTCAATGCGGGCGGCGGTTGCGCTGTCAATGGCTTGCGCCTGCCCTTTTTTACCCGACTGCATGGCGCGCTGTAACCGGCTGATGGCTTCCTTTGCCTGCGGGCTGTTGCCTTGCATATCCAGCCGGCGCATGAGTTCATTTGCATCAATCATTTTAGGGGTTCCCTCCTATATGCCTTTTGTTATATTGCCAGTATATGCAGGTAACAGGGCAAAGGTGCCCCCATTTCTTTTTTGGTGGGAAATGCCGTATTTGCCCTTTACAAGCTGACTGTTTTCGTGTATAGTTTACGGTGTTAAAGAAAGGTGCTGTAAAATCCATGAAAATCCTTGTTTTTGCTGATTCCCATGGTCATACCATTGATATGTATGGGCTAATCGAATCCCTTTTGCCGGATGCTGTCATCCATTTGGGGGACCATTATGAAGATGCCTGCGATTTGCGCCGCAGTTATCCGAATATCCCAATCTATGCGGTGCGGGGCAATAATGATTTTGAACCGGATGCGCCAATAACTGCGGTGATTGCGCCGGAAGGCGTGCGGATGTACCTGACCCATGGGCACCGTGACCGTGTCTGCTGGTCAGACAGCGGATTGGTTGCCGCCCATGCGGCAGAGCAGGGCTGTGCTCTTGCGCTTTATGGGCATAGCCATTTGTGCAATGATATAGTAGAGCAAGGCGTGCGGGTGATGAACCCAGGCAGCATCAGCCTGCCACGTAGCGGGCGGGGAAGCTGTATCCTGATGGAAATTGAAAATGGGCAAATCCTTTCGGCTGTTTTTCTGGATACGGAAGGCGCGCCGTATCCGCATGATACTGCGCCAAAAAAGAAAAAGAGATTTGGGTGGTTTTAACCAATGCTGTTAGCAATTGATGTAGGCAATACCAATATGGTATTCGGGCTTTTTGAACAGGAAAAATTGGTCGGGTCGTTCCGCATTTCCACAAATGCGACGTCCACTTCGGATGAAATTGGGATGCAGATTTTGCAGTATTATCATTTCCTGAAAATCCCGCCTGAGCGGACAAGCGCGGTCATTATCGGTTCGGTTGTGCCGCCAGTGATGTATTCGCTGGTCAATGCAATCCGTAAATATATCCGGTTAAAACCGCTGGTTGTCGGCAGGGATATTGATACAGGTATGGTCAACCGTTACAATAACCCGCGGGAAGTTGGGGTAGACCGGCTGGTCAATGGGGTTTCAGCGGTGGCGCGCTATGGCAAGCCGCTGATTATTGTTGACATTGGCACAGCCATTACATTTGACGCGATTGATGGGGATGGCGCATATTTAGGCGGCGCGATTTTCCCCGGCATCAAAGTGGCAATGGAGGCTTTATTTATGAAAGCATCCAAGCTGCCGCGTGTGGATATCGCTGCAACAGAATATGCCATTGGACGCACAACCGTGCAAAGTATGCAGTCAGGCGCGGTGCGCGGCTATGTCGGCGCGCTGACTGGTATTATTGAGGATATGAAGCAGGAGCTTGACGGTGATGTGAAAGTCATCGCAACTGGCGGCATGGGGCGCATGATGGCAGAACATTGCCCGCTCATTGACATGGTTGACCCAAACCTGACGCTGGATGGTTTGCGTATGATTTATGAAAAAAATCAGGCATTTTTCCGGGAAAAATGCACCTGCCGGGAAAATGCAGTGATAGAAGCAACCGAGGAATCCTGAATAATCCGCCGCGTTTCTGGATATACTGCCTGATGAGGTGAAGCAGAAATGGCTGATTATTATCATATGAAGGGCAGTATGGGGCAATATTTCCGCACGCTTCCCCAAAATGTACAGGAAAGCATTTTGCAAAGCGGCGTTGTGTTCCACACAGAAACCGATATGCGCCGGGTTGCGGATTACCTGTTAGGGGAAACTCCATCCGCACAGCAGTAAAAAAAAGAAACCGCCTGCATTACCGAAAGTTTACGGCAAGCAGGCGGTTTTTATGTGTCTTTTTTATTGAAGCTGGGTAGTTTCTTTGGTTTCCGGGTCGACTTTATAAACATGGCGCCCTACTGCGCTGATGAGATAATATCCGACAAACGTATTGGTTTGGGTATTTTCATCTGGTTTATACACGCTGAACTGGCGGCAGACCGTGCCATCCACCAAGCGGGTGCCTTCGGATGGATAGAAATGATATTCCTGCATACTTTCCCCGGGCAGATCCAATTCAGATGGGCTGAGGCTGGATACATAATCCACAACGCCGCTTAATGTGCCCGCTGTGACAAGCTGTTCGGCGGATTGCGCTTCTTCGATGGCGCCTTCGGGGCAGCTAACTTCTATGGTGCAGTCCTCACCTTCCCAGGATAGGGCAAGCTGGAAGATATGCCCTTCTACGGCGGAAGCGCGTGCCAGCACAAGGTCGCCTTTTTCCCCGATTTCCGGCAAGTCCTCCTGCGATTTGCCCTCTTCATCCAGCGCGGAAAAACCATTTTCCTCATCAATCAGCGTTTCGGCATAGGTTTGCAGCGTGGTGGGAGCTTCTGCCATTTCGCCGTAGGTGTATGTATAGACATCATCGGCGGCGGTATCTTTTTCCTTTTCGCTGTCTTTGTCCTCTTTATCATCCTTGTTTTTATCGTCTTTTTCTTTTTCTGATTCCGGCGCGCTGATATCGGTCAGTTTGCCTTTATCTTCATCCAGCAGCGTGTCCAGCGATATGGCGCTGTCCTCGCCGATGGAATATGCTTCTGGTGACTCAATTTTGTCTTTTTTCCCGCAGCCGCTTAACAGGCATAATATTGCCAGCCCAGCTGCATAGCATTGGATAACCCTTTTCATTATCTTAACAGCCTCACTTTTTTGTGATAAAAATTCGTTTTGGCGGTTCGGAAATATCGCCATACCGTCCTTGTTGGACGTCACCAATCAATTTGCCGTCCCGGAAGGTAATGACCCGCTTGCGCAGGATATTTACATATTTGCTGGCATGGGTCGCCATAATAATGGTGGTGCCATGAACATTAAGTTCATTCAGCAGATGGAATATATCCCATATGTTATCATCATCCATGTTGGCGGTCAATTCGTCCAGCAGCAGCACTGGCGGGCTGCATACAAGCGCACGCGCAAGTTCAATGCGGCGGCTCTGACCGATGGAAAGTTCGGCAGGGTAAACGTGTTCCGCGCCGACCATGCCGACAAGGCTCAGTGCTTTGGCAACGGCGGGATCAAGGTTTTCTTTCAGCCCGCCAGAACGCGCTGCCATGGTTAAATTTTCCAGTACGGTGCGTTTGCGCATCAGCCGGGGTTCCTGCCAAACGTAGCCAAATGCCCGCCGCAGGCGGAAATTCCATGGGCCAATGAAACGGTTCATATTCACACCATCCAGGAAAGCCGCGCCTTCGTTGGGGGAAATATCACCGCCCAACAGTTTCAGCACCGTGCTTTTGCCTGCCCCGCTGCTGCCAATGAGGAAAACAAATTCACCTTGTTCCACGGTCAGGTTAATACTGCTGACAGCCGCATGTTTTTTCCTTTCCACTTTGTAGTATTTCGTGGCATTCTCCAGGCGTATTTGTGGCATACCAAGTGTCCACTCCTTAAAAATCCAGCCCTTTGCCAGCCCGATAAATCTTGGACAGGACGGGGCTGTTATGGTATAATACATAATGATTGGGCACGGGATTTTATATTTGCCCACCAATGATTATACCACAATTCCATGGCAGATTAAAACCCCTGATGATTATTTTATAAAGTTGCATAAAAAAACCTGTATGGATAACCTTTGCTGAGGCGGATAAAATAAAAATACCGGCAGCAAAGGGGAAGGGAGGGCTTTCATGCGCCGTCAGCAAGAAAAAACGAAAAAAAAGAATATTTTATTGCCGGTTGTCCTGCTTGCCATTAGCTGCATTGCTGCGGTGGAACTGCTGGTATGTTCTGTGGCAGACCCTGTGCTGTATGAACGCATTATGGCGCCGGTGCGTGCCTGCGCATACCAGGTAATGGATGCTGGACAGGCGGTTTGCGGCAAAATTGCGGAAACCGGTAAAAAGGTGGGACAGGCAGCAGCCCATACCGGGCAAAAGCTTTGCGCGAATGTGGCAAAGGTTGGGCAAAGTATTGGCGAAGGCATTCAGGGAGCAAAAGATTCTGTCAGCGATTGTCTGGGCAGCCTGATGATGGAGCAGGAACAGATTTTAAGTGATGTCGAAAATCAGCTTGCCGATGAAGTGGCGCTTGCACCGCCTACGCCGATTGTTGATCCATCCGTCAGTTGCCTGGAAGTGCGTGATGGTACAGAATACCTGACTGGCGGCGGGATTGAAATCACTTATTTTAATCAGGCAGATCCGCAATGGGCATCCCAGCCCTATGGTACAGACGCACTGGGCGGCTATGGCTGTGGACCTACGGCGATGGCAATGGTTGCGGCAACACTGTCCAAAAAGCAGGCAGACCCGGCACAGATGGCGCAGTTTTGCGTCAGCACAGGGTATTGGAGCCGGGGGCAAGGTTCGGCACATTCCATTGTAGAAGGGGTGGCAGCCGCATATGGACTGGAATGTACGCCGATTGCGGTGGAAACCCTTGATCGGGACAGCTTAATGGCAAGCCTTGCAACAGGCAATTTAGTGGTTGCACTGATGAAAAAAGGGCATTTTACCAATGGTGGGCATTATATTGTGTTGCGTGGCGTGACCTTGGGGGGGGAAGTGTTGGTTGCTGACCCGGCAAGCCGGGAACGCAGTTTGACCGCTTGGGATTTGTCGCTGATTTTGGATGAACTTTCATCCAGCCGTGATAGTGGCGCACCGCTTTGGCTGGTCACGCTGCCCACTGCTGTATAAAAAATAATTTGCCCATAAGGGAAAAAACCCCTTGCAATTTCCCGTGGGTGCGCTATAATAGATTTTGTAAATGAGATACCGAAGCATCTTCAGGGCAGGGTGGAATTCCCGATCGGCGGTAAAAGTCCGCGAGCGCAAAAGTTTGCGCAGGACTCGGTGCAACTCCGGGACCGACAGTATAGTCTGGATGGAAGAAGATTGCATATGCCTTTGGCGCTGTGGACAGGCGATTTTTGTTTGTCTATGGCAGCTTTTTCGACGTGTGTTTTCCAAATGCCCTGTTATGACAAAACAGGGCATTTTTATTTTGCCGTATCAGCGGTATGGTGGATGCTTTCGGCAGATAGAAAGGCAGGGATTCTTTTTGATGACGGATGAAGCGCTGATGCGGTGTGCCATTGCGCTGGCAGAGCGCGGCGCGGGCTGGGTGAGTCCAAATCCATTGGTAGGTGCAGTGGTTGTAAAAAATGGGCATATTATTGGGGAGGGCTGGCATGAACGCTGTGGCGGGCTGCATGCCGAGCGCAACGCGCTGGCGGCTTGCACGGAAGATCCGGCAGGCGGTACGATTTATGTCACCTTAGAGCCATGCTGCCACCATGGGCGCACGCCGCCCTGTACCCAAGCAATTATCGCGGCAGGGTTATCGCGGGTGGTTTATGGGTCATTCGACCCAAATCCACAGGTCAGCGGCAAAGGCGCCATGCAGCTCAGACAGGCGGGCATTACCGTGGAAGGTGGGTTTTTACAGCAGGAATGCGATGCGTTAAACCCGATATTTTTTCATTATATTACGCATAAGACGCCGTTTGTGTCGCTCAAGTATGCCATGACGGCAGATGGCAAGATTGCCTGCTATACTGGTGAGTCCAAATGGGTGACAGGTGAAGCGGCACGGGATTATGTGCAGCAGTTACGGCATCAGCATCGTGGCATTTTAGCAGGCATAGGCACGGTACTTGCCGACGACCCATTGCTGACTTGCCGCATGGAAGGCGGGCGCAATCCGGTGCGGATTATTTGCGACAGCAAATTGCGCATCCCAATGAATTGCCAGCTTTGCAAAACTGCGCAGCATATCCCATTGATTATAACAACGGCTTGTGAAAATCCGGAAAAAACAGCGGCATTGCAGCGTTGTGGCGCAAAGGTTTGGTATTTGCCGGGGCAGGATGGCAAAGTGGATTTAGTAGGGCTGATGCAGCGGCTTGGCGAATGTGAAATTGACAGTGTGCTTGCCGAAGGCGGCGGCACATTGCATGAAGCGTTGTTGTCTGCTGGGTTATGGCAGCGAGTTTATGCGTTTGTAGCGCCCAAGATATTTGGCGGGCAGGATGCGAAAACGCCGGTAGAAGGTATGGGTGTTGCGTCCCCAAAACAGGCATACCGGTTAAAATTAATGGATATTCAGCATTTTGGGTGCGATTTACTGCTGACCTATGACAGGGAGGGCTGATGGTTTTGTTTACTGGAATTATTGAGGAAGTTGGCACTGTGCGCCGGGTTTCCCCGGCACAGGGTGTGATTGAAATCCAGGCACAAACCGTGCTTGCAGGCACCCGCATTGGCGACAGTATCGCGGTCAATGGCGTATGCCTGACCGTTACCGCGTTAAAGCCGGATGGTTTTACGGCGGATGTTATGGCAGAAACCTTGCGCCGGTCGGCGCTTGGCAGTTTGACAAGCGGCAGCCAGGTGGATTTGGAACGTGCTATGCCAGCGGACGGGCGTTTTGGCGGGCATATTGTTTCGGGGCATATTGATGGTACTGGTGTGATTCAGTCCATGCGGCAGGAGGGCAATGCGGTTTGGGTGACAATTACTGCTCCGGCATTTATTTTGCGGGGCATTGTGGAAAAAGGGTCGATTGCCATTGATGGCATCAGCCTAACGGTTGCGGCTGTGGATGATGTATCATTTTCGGTGTCGATTATCCCGCATACAGGCGGGCAAACAATCCTGCTAGATAAAAAAGCAGGGGATATGGTGAATTTAGAAAATGATATCATTGGCAAATATGTGGAACGTTTTTTGCAGCCGCAGGCAAAGCCGGAAAGTGCAATTACGATGGAGTTTTTAGCTAAACATGGTTTTTGAGAGCATATGTTTTATGTTTAGAAAGGTTGGAATTTATCAGTGGAATATCAGTATAATACAATAGAAGAAGCATTGGAAGAATTGCGTGCAGGACGGGTTATTTTATCGATTGATGACCCTGACCGTGAAAATGAAGGCGATTTGATTTGTGCGGCACAATTTGCCACAACAGAAAATGTAAATTTCATGGCAAAAAACGCGAAAGGGTTAATTTGTACGCCAATGAGTGAAGAAATCGCGTTACGGCTTGGGCTGGAACAGATGGTTAAGGTGAATACGGATAATCATAGCACAGCGTTTACGGTATCGGTTGACCATGTGAATACAACAACGGGGATTTCGGCGGAAGAACGTGGGTACACCTGCCGGATGTGTGTTGACCCAGCAACAAAGCCAGAGGATTTACGCCGTCCAGGCCATGTATTCCCATTAGTAGCGCGTGCAGGCGGCGTACTCACCCGCAATGGGCATACTGAAGCAACCGTGGATTTATGCCGTTTGGCGGGGCTTGACCAATGTGGGTTATGTTGTGAAATCATGCGGGAAGACGGCACGATGATGCGGACTTCTGAACTGCTGGAAAAGGCAAAAGAATGGGGCATCAAAGTGATTACCATTAAGGATTTGCAGGATTATTGCCGCCGCCATGATAAACACGTCATTTGCGAAGCAAATGCAAAAATGCCTACCCGTTATGGGGAATTTCGGATTTATGGTTATGTCAATGATTTGACAGGGGAGCATCATGTTGCGCTGGTTAAAGGGGATATTGGCGATGGCAAAAACCTTTTATGCCGGGTGCATTCGGAATGTTTAACAGGGGATGTTTTTGGTTCCCGCCGGTGTGACTGTGGGCAGCAGCTTGCGGCAGCAATGCAGCAGATTGAACGTGAAGGGCGCGGCGTATTGCTGTATATGCGACAGGAAGGGCGCGGCATTGGGTTGATTAACAAGCTGAAGGCATATGAATTGCAGGAACGCGGCTGGGATACGGTAGAAGCCAATGTGAAATTAGGTTTTGCGCCGGATTTACGTGAATATTGGATTGGTGCACAGATTTTACAGGATTTAGGCGCTCGCGAATTGCGTTTGCTGACCAATAACCCAGAAAAAATTTATGGGTTAGATGGGTTTGGTGTAGAAATTACAGAGCGAGTACCGATAGAAATTGCCCCACAGGAAGACGATGCATTTTATCTGCGCACCAAGCAAACCAAGATGGGGCATTTATTGAGTCAAGTTATGTAAACTTGATGAAATAGCAAGAAAATTAAAAAAATAACGGAGGCTGAATGATGAAAATTCTTGAAGGAAAATTACTTGCTGAAGGCATGAAAATTGGCATTGTTGCGGCGCGGTTCAATGAATTTATTGTATCCAAGCTGCTGAGTGGTGCAGAAGACGCATTAATCCGCCATGGTGCAAATGGTGATGATATTACGGTGGCATGGGTACCGGGGGCATTTGAGATCCCGACTGCTGCGCAGAAGATGGCGAAATCCGGCAAATATGATGCGGTGATTTGTCTTGGCGCAGTAATTCGCGGTTCGACCAGCCATTATGATTATGTATGCAATGAAGTTTCAAAGGGTGTCGCGCATATTGCATTAGAAACCGGTGTTCCGACGTTATTTGGCGTCGTTACGACAGAGAATATTGAACAGGCAATTGAACGTGCCGGCACAAAAGCGGGCAACAAAGGCTATGATGCTGCAATGGCAGCGATTGAAATGGTCAGCCTGTCCCGTCTGCTTTAACCTACTTTCTTTTGGGAAAAAGAAAGTAGGACAAAGAAAACCCTTTTCCGCCGCTGCACGCCGCGGCGGGGGTGCAGCTTTACCCTGTGCGGAGGCGGTACGCCGCTCGCTCGCTGCCCTATCCCCGCACAAGCGCGGTATGTAACCTATTTGTGCTCATATCTTAATGATTGGGAGCTTTTTTGTGCATCCCACTCCTTTCCAAGCCCCCTGCCACGTCCCGGCAGGGGGCTTTTATTGTTCATAAAGTGTTTACAGTGTAAGGCGTATAATAATAGTTGACAGATAATATTATATGCGGTATAGTATAAGCATAAAGCGAGGTGAGCCTAATGCCATTTCCTGTTTCTTCCTCATTGCTCGATGCCATTGTACTCGCAATTGTTTCCCGTGAAGATACGTATGGCTACCGTATTACCCAAGATGTGCGGCAAGTGATGGATATTTCAGAATCAACCCTTTACCCCGTATTGCGGCGGCTGCTGAAAAATGGATGTCTGTCTACCCATGACCAGGCAGTAGAGGGCAGGATTCGACGTTATTACCGCATTACGCCGCTTGGGCGGATGCGCTTGGCAGAAGCGCTGAAAGACTGGGCAATGTATCGTGATTCTATTGAAAAAGTCTTTTTTGGAGGGTAAAAAACGATGGATAAAAAGGATTTTTTCGCTGAACTGAGGCGTGCGCTTTCTGGGCTTCCGTCTGAGGAACGCGACAATGTGTTAAAATATTATGAGGATTATTTTCTGGACGCTGAAGGCGAAAGCGATGCAGAAATTATCCGCGGGCTGGGCGACCCGCAGAAAATTGCAGCGGATATCTTAAAGGAATACCGGGATTTACAGCCGCATTCCTGGCAGAAAAACACAGCCCCACCGCCTCGCCGCTGGAAAGGCATCAGCCCTTGGCTGCTGCTTGTGCTGGTGGTGTTTGCCATCCCAATTGGCATCCCACTTGTTATAGGGCTTGGCGCCACGTTGCTTGGCATTCTCATTTCCATCATCGCGTTTATCGTTGCGATAGTCATTGTCGCGTTTGCCGTGCCTGCGGCGCTCGCGATAACAGGTATCGCGCTGCTTGGGCTGAGTTTCTGCATATGGGGCGATCCGGCATCCGCTTTGATGATGGTTGGCGGTGGTTTTGTCTGTCTTGCCCTTGGCGGGTTGGCAGGGCTGCTGCTGGTCAAATTATGTTTATTGTTTGTGCCGCCGCTTTTCCGTTGGTTTGTTGCGCTGCTGCGCTGGCCTATTGATAAACTGCGGGTTGCATTCCGGCGGGGCTGAAAAATTTCATCTTGTGGAGGTATGATGTTTTATGAAATTGATGGTGAAAATTTGTGTGGCAATCCTGGTTGTTGGGTTGGTGCTTGGTGTTGTAGGGCATATGGCAGGTGGGCAGTTATATGCCTATATGGATGATGAATTGATGCCGTTGCGCTGGCAAAGTTGGCATGATGATGACGGTTGGCACTTTGGGTTTATGGACAGCCAGTATAAGCGCTGGGATCGTTGGAGCAGCAATGTGGCAGATCATGTGGAGGCGGTAGTAGAAGATACAATGGATGATGTAACCAGTCATGTGCCATTTTTCGGCGGCTGGAATTTTCATCATGATGCGCCCAACGTGGCGCATCATCTGCCGGATATCGGTGATATTGGTGATGCGGAACTGGATACCCACGCGTTGGAGTTTGATCTTGCTTATGGCAATTATAAAATTATCACAGGCAGTGCATATACAATTGCAGGAGATGCTGCGGATGAAATTGAGTGTTGGTTTGAAGATGGCTGCTACTATATCCGAGCAGACAGTAAAAAACTGAAAAATAAAGAAATTACCATTGCAATCCCGGATGGCACGTATTATGATGAAATAAAAATGGATGTCGGGGCGGCAGCGGTAAAGGTATCCAAACTTGCCTGTGATGAACTGGACATGGACTTAGGTGTAGGGTCACTGAATATTGGGCTGCTGGATGCGCAAAAGATTGATATTAATTGTGGCGTTGGGGATGGCGGCTTTACGCTTGCAGGCAGCCGAGAAGATTATACCATTGATGCCGAATGTGCCATGGGCACGTTGAATATCGACAAAAAACCGTTTTTAACCGGGATTGCGGGTACATCCAGCACCGGGCATGGTGCGCGAGAAGTGGATGTTGAATGTGGTGTAGGTGTGATTGACTTGTATTTTGAACATGGATAATATCAGGAGGAATGTTTTGTTATGAATGGCAAACGGTTATACCGCAGCTTGCGGGATCGGATGTTATGCGGCGTATGCGGCGGCATTGGGGAATATTTTAACATAGACCCGACACTGGTACGGCTGCTGGCAGTGGTGATTTGTGTATGCAGTTGTTCCAGTGGGCTGATTGCATATATCATCGCGGCAATTATTATTCCCGAAGAAGCATCTTAAAAAAACAAATGCAGCGAGGCGCTTACGGATAGAACCGTAAGTGCCTCGCTTTATGGACTGGCGAAATAGACAAACGTTTTGTACGCAAACAAACTAAAATAATCACTTTTTCACAAACCTTCATTTTTTCGAAAAAAATCGTAAAAATAAAGAGGGTTTTATGATGTCCACTGCGTATTGATATTATATAGGTGTTTCCCGAAGACAAGGGAGGGATATCTGTTATGACCATCCGCGAACGGACAGAAGCGCAGGAAAACCACACATTATGCGGTTGGGCAACCCTTGCCGCCGCATCCAAAGGGCGGCAGCGCAGCCTGCCCGATTGCCCGAATCGGACTTGTTTTCAGCGTGACCGTGACCGTATTATTCATTCAAAATCATTCCGCCGGCTGTCTAACAAGACACAGGTATTTATTTCGCCGGAAGGCGACCATTATCGCGCACGGCTTACCCACACCTTGGAAGTGGCGCAAATTGGGCGTACCGTTGCGCGAGCCTTGCGGCTGAATGAGGATTTAACCGAGGCCATTGCATTAGGGCATGACCTTGGGCATACGCCCTTTGGCCATGCGGGAGAATCCGCACTCAATGAAGTTTGCCCGGAAGGATTCCGCCATAATGAACAAAGTTTGCGTATGGTAGACCGGATCGAAAATTTGAACCTGACATGGGAAGTGCGGGATGGTATCATCTGCCATACCGGTGCCCGCAAGGCGGCAACGCCCGAAGGGCGGATTATTCATTTTGCCGACCGCATTGCATATATTAACCATGATATTGATGATGCAATCCGCGGCGGGCTGCTGCGGCATGAGGAAATTCCAACCCAATTGCGTACAGCGCTTGGCGAAACCCATGGCAAGCGGATTGATACGCTGGTGACAGCAATGATTGATTATGGCGAAAAAAAACAGCAAATCGGCATGGATAAAGCGATTTTAGATGCCATGTTGGAACTGCGTATTTTTATGTTTGAGCGGGTTTACACAGGTACGGCAGCCCAGGCGGATGAGCAGAAAGCCCGTGAAATGTTAAAATCGCTTTACATCTATTATTACAACCATCCGGATGAACTGCCCGGTGATTACAGTCGCCTGATGGAAGAAGGCGACAGCCGTGCGCGGGTGACTTGTGATTATATCGCCTGCATGACCGACCGGTATTCCATTGCAGCTTATAAACGGTTATTCATTCCGAAAAGCTGGAATAAATTGCAGGAATAAGATGGGGCAGACGATTATTTGCGACAGCCATATAAGATATGCGGCATGGTTTTGCCGCGATAAACGCGGTTGATCTGCTCCAGTTCAGACATACCAAGTTTTGCCGCAACTTTTCTGGATGCGCTATTTCCCGGGCGGATCTGTGCGGTAAGCAGCGGGGGATGCAATCGATCAAACGCATACGTTTTGCAGGCTGCGGCGCATTCAAACGCATAGCCTTGGTGCCAAAACGCTTTTGCAAAAATATAGCCGATGCCCAGATAATTTTTGTCATTTGCGCTTTCCTGCAAAAGCCCGTATACACCGATAAGCCGTTCTGTATTTTTGCAGATAACAGCCCAATAGCTATAGCCATCTCGGGTATAGCGTAGGATATTTTCAGCAATCCAGTCGTGTATTTCATCATCTGTAAATGCGTGCTCCCAAGCATACATAACATTGATATCACCGAGAATAGCTGTCAGTGCAGCTTGGTCATCTGGGCAAAGCTGACGTAAAATAGTCCGTTCTGTTTCTAAAATTATTTGTGGCTGCATGGGATATCTCCTTTTTTAGGTATGATACAGCAAGGCTATGCAGCTTGTCAAGTGAGGGCGGATGATGTGGTTTTATTTTCTAGCCGGAAGGAGGGATGTGGGTGGCGTTTGACCAGTCATTTTTGGACGAGCTTGCCGCAAGGAATGATATTTTAGATGTTGTATCACGCTATGTGCAGTTAAAACGCAGCGGCAGCAATTATTTTGGGTTATGTCCTTTTCATAATGAAAAATCCGCATCGTTTTCGGTTTCGCCGGATAAACAGATTTTCCATTGCTTTGGCTGTGGCGCAGGCGGCGGCGTGGTTTCATTTATCATGCGTGCAGAAGGGCTGGAATTTCCCGATGCGGTTGCTTTTTTAGCCCAGCAATGCGGCTTGCCTATGCCAGAGGATAAATATAACCCGCAGGCAGGCAGACAGCGTGAACGTCTGCTAAATCTGATGCGGGATGCTGCTCGGTTTTATTATGCCGAGCTTTGGAAACCCGAACATAAACCCATCCAGCAGTATTTTGTGGGGCGAGGTTTGCGAAAACGGGTTATGGATAATTTTGGGCTTGGCTATGCCCCGGATTCGTTTTTTGCAACCATGGACGCCATGCAGGCAAAAGGTTATACAAAAGAAGAGCTGCTGCGTTGCGGGCTAGCCGCCCGCAGTGAGAAAGGCAACTTATATGATAAGTTCCGCGGGCGGGTGATGTTCCCAATCATTGATTTGCGCGGCAATGTGATTGCATTTGGCGGACGGGTGATGGATGATTCCAAACCTAAATATCTCAATTCCCCGGAAACGTCGATTTTCCATAAAGGACGCAACCTGTTTGCCATGAATTTGGCGCGTAAAACCAAAAGAGAGTATATTATTCTTGCTGAAGGATATATGGATGTGATTGCCCTGCACCAGGCAGGGTTTGATTGTGCGGTAGCCTCCCTCGGCACAGCCTTGACCGATGAACAAGCGCGCCTGATTGCCCGCTATGCCAAACATGTCGTTATTTCTTATGATGCTGACCAGGCAGGACAGGCAGCGTCTCAACGTGCAATTGATATCCTGAAAAAAGCGGATTTATCGGTAAAGGTGCTGAAAATTCCTGGTGCAAAAGACCCGGATGAGTTTATTCGCGAAAAGGGCGCGGATGCGTTCCGCCGTTTGGTGGAAGGCAGTGCCGATCATAATGCGTACCGGCTGGAAACCATTGCGGCAAAGTTCGATTTGGATGAGGATGACCAGCGGATTGATTTCCTGCGGCAGGCAGCCCAGATGCTTGCCACCATTGACAATGCCATAGAACAGGAAATCTATGCCCGGCGCGCTGCCAGCATGGCAGGCATCAATTATGAAGCGGTGGCGTTGGAAGTGAAACGCGCAGTGGCAATCCGGCGCAAACAGCAGAAAACAGCAAAACGCCGGGAAACTCGTACGCCAGTGCAAAAGGTGCAGCCGAAAATTCATGCCATGCACTACCCAGATATTGTGTCTGCCCGCGCAGAAGAG
This sequence comes from uncultured Butyricicoccus sp., assembly GCA_910584935.1. Lineage (GTDB taxonomy): Bacteria > Bacillota > Clostridia > Oscillospirales > Butyricicoccaceae > Butyricicoccus_B. The sequence goes on from CAJUDU010000007.1 coordinate 61,269, forward strand.
GGGATTTTAGCCCTTATTTTTTACGATAATACATTTATTTCGTATTTTTTGGATAAAATAAAGCCTGAGGACTTTACGGCGCCATTTTTGCGCCAGGTTTTTGCGCAGGCAAATGAATTATATGGCGCGGGGCATCCGGTGACAGTTGCAGCATATGAAGCACAGCTTGACCCAAATGAACTATCATGGCTGGCGCATATCGCGGCACAGCCCATCCCAGCGGAGCGGGAACGTGCGGCAGAAGATTACATAAGGAAAATCCAGGAGCAAGCCCTGCACCGGGATATGCAGGGCGCCTCTGAGGATGACCCGCTTCTCGCCAGGGCAAGATTAAAAGCAAAGAAATAATTTTGGAGGTAACAGAGTATGACACAGAGTGCAGAGCAGCAGATGCAGGTAATCCGTGACCTTCTCGCCCTTGGCAAGAAGAATGGCAAACTGACACTCAAAGAAATCGCCGATGCGCTGAGTTCATTAGAGTTGGAAAGTGAAGACATTGACCGGCTGTATGAAACCTTGGAGCAGGAAAGCATTGAAATTGAAGGCAGCGATGTGCTGGAAGCGCCAATCAGCATGGGGGATGATGAATTCCATGAAGCTGAAGTGGAGGAAGTGACAGAAGAGGAACTGGTGGATACTTCTGCACTGGCGGAAGGTTTTGCTATTGATGACCCTGTGCGGATGTACCTGAAGGAAATCGGCAAGGTGGATCTGTTGTCCCCGGATGAGGAAATTGAGCTTGCGCGCAAGATTATGGACGGCGTTGCCGCTGCGGAAAAGATGCAGGAATATGAAAAAGCGAGCGGACAGTCTGCGGTGCGTTCTGATGAAATTGTAGAATGGAATAAAGCAATCAAAGCTGGCGACCGCGCTAAAAAACGCCTTGCAGAGGCAAATTTACGTTTGGTTGTTTCAATTGCCAAGCGTTATGTTGGACGTGGGATGCTGTTTTTAGATTTGATTCAGGAAGGCAATTTAGGGCTGATTAAAGCGGTTGAAAAATTTGATTATACCAAGGGCTATAAATTTTCTACCTATGCGACCTGGTGGATTCGGCAGGCAATTACCCGTGCGATTGCAGATCAGGCGCGCACCATCCGCATTCCTGTGCATATGGTGGAAACCATCAATAAAGTCATTCGGGTATCCCGCCAACTATTGCAGGAGCTTAGCCATGACCCATCCCCGGAGGAAATTGCGGCAGAAATGAATATGCCAGTTGACCGGGTACGGGATATCCTGAAAATTGCGCAGGAGCCGGTTTCTTTGGAAACACCAATCGGGGAAGAGGAAGATTCCCATTTGGGTGATTTTATCCCGGATGATGATGCGCCGGAACCGGCGGAAGCTGCTTCTTTTATGCTGCTCAAAGAACAGCTTGTCGATGTGCTGAAAACCTTGACCCCACGGGAAGAAAAGGTTTTACGGCTGCGGTTTGGCATTGATGATGGGCATACCCGCACGCTGGAAGAAGTTGGGCGGGAATTTAATGTGACGCGGGAACGTATCCGCCAGATTGAGGCAAAAGCACTGCGCAAACTGCGCCATCCATCCCGTTCAAAAAAATTAAAGGACTTTTTGAATTAAGAAATACAGATTTGCAGGGGAGGGGCTTGCCCCTCCCAAAAAGCAGTAAAAAATGTTTGGATTCGCCCTTTACATGGCGGTTTGGATATGCTATAATAAAATATGTAATGTGCGCCCGTAGTTCAATTGGATAGAGCGTCAGATTCCGGTTCTGAATGTTGGGGGTTCGAGTCCCTTCGGGCGTACCACACCATTCCTATACGAACCCCATCTATCTACATGACCGATGGGGTGTTCGTTTTGGTTTGTCCATTTTGTTCCACAAAGTAATAAAAGAAAAGCTGTCGTATGGATACTTTCCAATCGGCAGTTTTTTGTTTTTGGATTCTAATTAGACATAAAGGAAGCCCTGCCACATGATTAGTGCAGCAGGGCTTTTCCCATATGGGTGTCGAAGCCATATCGGGAATATCTACAGTATATCACATCTTTCGACCTTTGTGTGTCGAATTTTGTCGAATGGGAAAAATATTTTTTAGCACTACGGTTTATAGTCAATAAATCGGGGCACGGCATAAAATATCCGCTTGTTATTCACCCAGCGCTGAAGCTGGCGGGTGATTTTGGGCGCAGTTGGACGGTTATAGACCATTACATAGGGGTCATAGCCCATGCTGCGCAGTGTTTCTACCCGATACAAATCCTGTTCATGCGTGCTGCCATAATTGGTCAGGACATAGACGCGCCGCCTGCGATCACTCTTAATAGCGGTCAGCTCCAGAAAACGCCGGAAGTACCCGGTCAAGTCTTCGTTGGGGTTGTCCCATGCAAAATGTACCGCCTTGGTGCGTACCTGATTCAGCAGCGCCACATTGTCCGGCGTAATCAGTCGGATGTCCAGCCCCTGGGAGAAGTCCACCAGGGCGCGGCTTTCGGCAAGCTGTCCGATCAGCCGCTCATGGTCCGGGCAGGCAAGCAGGTTTGCGTCCAGCAACTTGATTTCCTTCTGCCTGTCCCAAAATTCGGACAGATCAGCTACCTTGCGGCTTCGCCGTCCCTCCTTGCCGCTTACAATGCAGAATCCACAATTTCGCGGACAGCCACGGGTCAGGAAACCATATGCGATACCAGAAAACTGTGGATAAATGCTGTAATCGGGATAAGTATGTTCTACTTCGTCCGGCAAATTAGGACCTGGTCCATATCCTGTGCCGCCGCGGATCACCTCATCAGCATTGGTGACGGTGACTATGTCTTTGGAATATGTATCGGTAAATACCCGGCTCTTGTAAACTCGGTCATACCAGCCCTCCGGCTTCCACCACTCCACCTGATCGCCCCGCGCCTTATGATATGCGGAAAGTTTCATCAGGCACAGATTAGGGAAGTTGTGGGAATCCACATCTACCAGTCCGATTTTAATGGTCATATTATTCCCCATACAACCCAGCGCGGTCATTGACCACAAAGACTTTCAGCGCATCCTCACTAAGGTTATGCGCACCATCACAATCGCCTTTCAGCAAGCCTTTCCTTACCAGTTTAGCAATAGTCGGCTTTGCCCAATCGGGCATATCATCATAGTATTTGTACCGCATTTCAGTTTCCTCCTGTGTTAGCATTACTTTGAAGTTATCCCATACCCCCTGGTCTGCAACCATTGGCGCGGGGCACTGTTTGCCTGTCACATCAAAATGCCGGATAACATGGTCAGCATCAATGTGATATTTCGCCATCAATCGGCGCACCAGCTTTGCGGTATTTCTGATGCTGTCTTTCCGGATAACAGCATTCTTTGTCAGCATACAGATTTCCACGCCAATAGAATTTGCGTTTGTACATTTCCCATGGAATGTATGACCGCCGCTGCCCTGCAAATCGCCGCCGCAATGCCAAGCGGCTTTTTCAACAGGAACGCTGTTCCAGACCTCATTTTCATCTACAAAGTAATGGGCGGAAGCCTTGACTTTTTCCCGTGCGAAATAGTCGGCATTGTTTTTGGCGGTATCGCCAAGGTTAGCTGTATAATGAAGCACGATATACCGGATGCTATCTGCGTCCCGTGTTTTGCCACAGTTGGCAGGGTTGCAAGCTTTGGTTTTAATCTCCATGGCTGTGCCTCACTTTACAATAATACTGCTTACGCAATCCATGTTGTAAATGCCAACATATTCACGATTTTTCTTAACAATAAACGCTTTGCCGTCATAGGTGTAATCATCCCACTCGCCTTTATCTGCTTCCCAGCAAGCAGTCATACCATTTTTTAACGCAACGTTGATTGTGCTTTTATTCATTTCATTTTCCCTCCTGACTTTTTCCCTGAAGTTGTTTTGCCACCTGATGCACGCCAGTTGCAGCCAGCCCAGACACGATGCCAACCGCCACCGCGGAAATATAATCTGTCGCGGCAAAATCCGGCATGATATACATCGCGGCAACGCCCAGCACCGCGCCAGCGATACCGCATACAATGGGCAGCCATTTATTATCGACTGTGATTGCCTTTACAATCTGTGCAATCAGATAACAAATCACTGTAATTGCCGGGATTGCTGTAAAACCTAAATTCTCCATATGTATAACCGTTCCTTTCATTCATCTTCATGCGCTGCCTGGTTCAGATGCTTTTCCAGCTTGTCCAGTGCATCCGTTACCGGACCAT